>NZ_JBIMLI010000152.1:0-11038 GCF_051859755.1 Limnospira sp. | reverse complement strand
TTATCCTCAACTCTTCTCGCTTCTTATACCATATTGCCCTAAAATATTAACCTAATTTGAGATTAAATCATGCTCTCTCTCTGGTTTAAGGAAGATCCAAAAATGAGTTCTTTAATCTAACTCCCATTGGCTTCCTTACAGAGGGCTACCTAATTACTGTTAAGAATTGTTACGATTTTATTGATAATTACTGCCAAAAGGTTGACGAAATTATAGGGGTTGTAGTACCATATAAGAAATAGCACCAAAGGGGCTACTGTGTCTAATGCCAAAAATAGAGGCTAAAACCACCATTGCGTCGCCCACTTGATAATTTGCTGACCAGATTTTAAAACTGGCGATGCACGATTTTTCAGTAATTTAGGGTCCTTCCAAATTTACCCTCTTGACAAAAAACCAAATTTCTGCTACAGACTCAGACAGCGATAATCCCAAAAATTGACTTAGCACTCCCCAAACCTATAATTTTTAACACTGATGAATATTAACTACCTTTTGCCATTTCTAAACATGGAGAAATCGGCAAAGTTTATCGGTCGGGAATAGATAAGGCTTCCCATGTTTGTGGTGCTTTAGAAGCAATTGTTAAGGAGTTAGAATCTGGTTATCTGCAATTAATGACCGATATGCAGGATATTGAGCAATCTATCATCCGTCAAAAAATCATTTTGGCGCTTAAATATGGGGATAAACCTAATCTAGTAGAAATCACTCAGTTAGCTAGTAAAATTATTTCAGAAGATGTAGAAAAGTTGTTATCTCCGGTGGATAATTTCGTGTTTAATTATGGGGTTATGACGGGGATTCAGATTCACGGCCCGATGGATACTCATTGGATTTATCCCCATGATTTTTATCTAGTTAGTTCTCAGTTACCAGGAGGCAAGAAAAACCTATTTTTGTAGGTTGATAGCAGCTAACCCACGGGTGAACTGGAAAGAACTGATGCGATCGCTTTCAAAAACTCAGCACATCAGTTCTCAGGCGGCGGGAAAATTAGATATCCAAATCAGTGATATCCAAACGAGGAGCATGATCCTCGATAAACTGGCGACGAGGCGCAACCCGATCGCCCATTAACACGGTAAAGATGTGGTCAGCCTCCGCCGCATCCTCAATTTCCACCCGTTTAATGCTGCGAGTTTCCGGGTTCATCGTTGTGTCCCAGAGTTGATTCGGCATCATTTCCCCCAACCCTTTAAACCGTTGGATGGTATAATTAGCATTATCGGGGAACTCAGCCAATTGTTGCTGCAATTGTTGCTCATTATAGCAATAGTAGTGATTGCGTCCCCTTTCCACCTTATAAAGAGGCGGACAGGCGATATAAATAAAACCCTGATCAACCAACTCTCGCTGATAGCGATAGAAAAAGGTTAACAGCAAAGTCCGAATATGAGCGCCATCAACATCAGCATCAGTCATAATGATCACTTTGTGATAGCGCAACTGAGACGGGTCAAACTCCTCCCCCTTAATACCCAATCCCAAAGCGGTAATTAGTGATTGAATCTCATTATTTTTGTAGATTTTCGCATCATCGGTTTTCTCAATGTTCAGAATCTTACCACGCAGGGGTAAAATCGCCTGAGTACGGCGATCGCGTCCTTGTTTAGCGCTACCACCCGCACTATCTCCCTCAACCAAAAAGATTTCCGACTCTTCCGGGTCACGGCTGCTACAATCTGCCAACTTTCCTGGTAACGGAGAAGATTCTAACACAGATTTGCGGCGCACCAAATCCCGCGCGCGCCGTGCTGCTTCCGCCGCCTTAAAAGCCTGAATAGCCTTCTCTAAAATGGCATCAGCCACATTAGGGTTAAAATCCAGAAACTCAGTCAGAACCTCGCCGACCAGGGAATCGACAATTCCGCGAACTTCGGTATTTCCCAGCTTAGTTTTGGTTTGTCCCTCAAATTCCGGGTCAGGAACCTTAACAGAAATCACCCCAGTCAAACCTTCCCGGACATTTTCCCCCCCCAGGTTAGGCTCATTATCCTTAATCTTATTACGCTTACGGGCGATCGCATTCATGGTGCGAGTCAGAACAGTTTTCAGCCCTTCCAAATGGGTACCACCATCAACGGTGCGGATATTGTTAGCAAAACCCAAAATCGTGTCGCTGTAGGCATCAACACACCACTGTAGAGCCACTTCCACCTGAACATTATTGCGTTCACCAGACACATAAATAGTATCTTCGTGGAGAGCCTGCTTTTCCCGGTTCATGTAGGTAACATATTCCTTAATGCCCCCCTCGTAACAGTAACTCTCAACCTTAGCCTCTTCCCGTTTGAGTAACTCCAGCCTGTTATCGGTGAGAGTAATGCGTACTCCTGCATTCAGATAAGCCAGTTCCCTTAAACGGCTGGCAATGGTATCATATTCAAACTCTATCCCCGTGGTGAAAATCTTGGTATCGGGTTTAAAGCAGACAGAAGTTCCAGTTTGGGTTTCTTTGCTAGAGTGTTCCTTTACTTCTGTGACCGGAACCCCTCGCTCGTAGCGTTGAACGTATCGTTTGTGGTCTCGTAATACTGTTACTTCCACCCATTCTGATAGAGCGTTCACAACGGAGATACCCACCCCGTGTAAGCCGCCTGATACCTTATAGCCACCGCCGCCGAACTTTCCTCCTGCATGGAGAACAGTCATTACGGTTTCTAGGGCTGATCTGCCAGTTTTGGAGTGGGTGTCAATGGGGATACCTCGACCATCGTCAGTTACTCTGACGGAGTTATCTGGGTTGATCTCAACTTCGATGTGCGTGCAATAGCCAGCTAACGCCTCATCAACGGAGTTATCAACAACCTCATAAACTAAGTGGTGAAGGCCGCGCGGTCCGGTAGAACCAATATACATCCCCGGACGTTTGCGGACTGCTTCAAGACCTTCAAGAACTTGGATCTGGTCTGCTGAGTACGTGCTGGTCATCTAAAAACTGCTCCAATAATGGCGCTGAAGCCCAGGGGCTTCAAAAATGATAAATATAGCCAAAATTGTAACACAAAAGGGTTATAGACGAGATTAGGGCAGGCTAAATTAAAGTTTGGATATGGGATATACCAATCATACAATCGACGATGAGCAACTTTTCACTCCTCCAACTGGGGTGATTGTGGTTTGTGGCGCGACGGCTACGGGAAAATCGGGTTTGGCGTTAACTTTGGCTAAACGCCTGGAAACGGTGATTCTCAGTGCGGACTCACGCCAAGTATACCGGGAGTTTGACATCGGAACTGCTAAACCTACTTTAGCAGAAAGGGAACAAGTCCCCCATTATCTGATTGATATCTGCGATCCGACGGAAACCCTAACTCTAGCAGATTATCAGGATCGGGCTAATCAGTTAATTGGCCAATCCCATATATTAGCGCCACGGGGTAAGCCTTTACTTCTGGTGGGAGGAACTGGGTTATATATTAAGGCGATCGCCGCTGGTTTGAAAATTCCCAGAGTTCCACCACATCCCCAATTGCGATCGCAACTCACGGCTTTGGGTCAACCTTTCGCATACAGCCTTTTACAGCAAGTTGATCCTGTCGCCGCCCAAAAAATTCACCCTAATGATGCTGTACGCACCCTCAGAGGCTTAGAAGTTTATTATGTCACGGGACAAACCATCTCAGCCCAACAAGGAGAAAACCCCCCTAATTACCCGATTTTGCAGTTGGGTCTAACCTGTCAAGACCCACTTACCCTCACCCGTCGCATCTGCGATCGCACCGAGGCTATGATAGAATCTGGCTTGGTGGCGGAAGTGCAACGTTTAGGCGATCGCTACGGTCAAGATTTACCCCTATTGAAAACTTTAGGCTATCAAGAGATTAGCCAATACCTAGCTGGCGATATTACCCTCGCCACCGCCAAAGAATTGACAGTTTTGCATACTCGCCAATTTGCTAAACGACAAAACACCTGGTTTAAGGCTATTCCTCAAATTCACTGGTTTGATGCTGATAGTACCAACTTAATAGACCAAGTTTGGGAAACTATTAACCGTTTTTTAACTTATCATTAACCTATAGAGATTAAAGCCCCTCACTCACCCTAACTTGAGGATAAATGAGGAGTAACTTGGAAAACAAGGAGAGAATTACATCACCCTCCAATTGTATCACAAGTGATTGAGTTTTAGTGGCGGACAAACAGATTCACTAGGCTATAAGTATTTTAGCCCACTATATTAGCTATCCGCCGCATCAGAAACATCCTCAATAGTCCGTTGTGCAGACTTTTTAGCCTCTCCCACCTTTTCCTTAACCACATCGGTAGCATCTTCTAATTGTCGTTTGGCTTCCTTAGTCATATCTCCACCTTCCTGCTTAACTACATCAGCAGCATCTTCTAATTGTCGCTTGGCTTCCTTAGTCATATCTCCACCTTCTTCCTTAACTACACCCGCAGCCTCTTCCACCTTAGTCTGTACTTCTGCGGCTAGGTCTTCAAGTTCCTGACGAAAATCACTCAAGTTTTCTGCTACATCTTCCTGATACTGATCCGCTTGTGAATTATTGTAACTAGCAGTTTCAGTGTTGCTACAAGCTGCTGTCACCAATAGTAAAGTCACCGCCATTAACACCGTCACCAAATGATCTAATCTCAGAGACTTCATAAAATCAGACAATCGTTTCATCAAAAAACCCATTAAATTAACTGCAATTGTAGACAAAAAATAAGTTTATCTATCATTTAGAATCACAAATTATGGGCTATTTTGTATCTATCATAAGGTAGAAATTTGGTGATTTTATAGGTATTGATACCCGCGATTGTCTTGATACCTAGCGGGAAAATCTAACTATGTCAATTCCTCCCGTAGCTATAGCGATCGCCATGACAATTGAGAAACGGCGTGATACATACCCTGTAGATAATCTGCCATTTCCTCTATTTCTAAAGCCACAATACTATAGTCCAGTAAAACTTGACGGGTGGGGGTTTCATCTTCGCGGTTAGCAAATTCGATTAAGCGTTTTTGTTGTAGACCCTTGAGGTAAAGCTGAAACTGTTGCGATGGCGTAACTGTATCGGGAATAGGGGGGAGAGGACTTTGAGATTTTAGGGAAGTTTCCAATTGTGACAACCCCAAATCAATGCGACTGACAAAGGTTTCTAATTCTGGGTGAGGGTCTGTACCACTAAAATCATTTAATTGGTCAATTAGAACAGTGATAGCGCGACTGAACCGAGTTAAGTTAGTCATCAGAGTTAAAGCTATTTCAATTTGGAGTTGGGAAGTTTGCGGGTCATCAATGAGTTTTTGTAGAGAAATTTGGGCGTTAAATTGAGCGAGTCTATTCTGGTGGCGCTGTTTATTGATAGCCTGATAATCGGGAGATTTATTAGACAAGTAAGACATCATGACTATCTGGAAATAATCCCGACTACAGCTAATAGCATTAGTGGCTAGTCTCCAGAATTGTTGTTCCTGGCGATCGCGAAATAGAAAGAATGCAGCCATAAAAGCTAACCCAGAACCAATTAAAGTAGCAATCACTCGCAGAGTCGCGATCCAAGCATTCTCAAAAGTTCGGCTTTGTTCGAGAGTTACAGCATATACAGTAATCAAAAAAACGGCTACTCCATAGTTAAACCTGAGTAAGGAGAAAGCCACGGAAACGGACACAATAGCAATGGCTTCTAAGCCTGCTTGGGTGTAAATAAACACAGTTAATATAGGGGTCATTAACGCACCCAAAACTGTGCCTAAAATTCGTTGAAAAAAGCGGCGAAATGTGCTACCAAAATCATGCTGTAAAACCAATAAAACAGTTAAACTAATCCAGAAGCCTCTGGGGATAGATTCAATAGTAGCGATCGCCACTGCTACTGATGTAGCAATAGCTAGTCTGAGTCCATGACGGAAGATAGCAGAATCGAAACTCAAGTTATCTAACAGAGGTTGAAACCAGGGTTGATCACCTTTTTCTAACAATATAGTTATTTCGGATAATTCCGAGTTATTTTCTCCTGGAATAGTAGTGGGTTTCATTTCCTCGACGACTAAATAGGTTCTTTCCAGTAGAGAAATCAACCTATTTAAGGCTTCGACTAACCGGACAAGAGAAATTAAACTCACATAAGCATCTACCTGATTACCAATAGTTTGACGTTGAAAAGATTGTTGTTCATCTAGGGCTTGGGTAATTTGTTTGAGACGATCACAGTTGAATTTAGCTGGTTGATTGCGGATTTTTTGGACTAAATTTTCCAGGTTAATGACTATTTCTTTAAAAGCCTCATTTAACAATATTTTTACGGTGATATTTTCGGAATTTTGTCGATGGATTCCCGATAACTTAATTAAGGTAGAGATAGCGGTCATCAAGTATTCAATATCTTGAATCAAGATGACTGCAGCTTGTCCGATTTCGGAAGTACCTCGGCGACCTTGGCGGTTGATGACTAAAGCATCTTTAGCCAGTTGTAGTTTTTCTCGCCATCCTTTAACTTGCTGTAATTCGGAGACAGATAGACTGGTAGAATTACTTAAAACTACTTGTATATAATCAGCGATCGCCGTATAACAGTCAGCTATGGCTTTTTTGAGGGGGAGATAAGGTTGTAGGGGCCAAAAAATGAACCATAAAGCGATCGCCCAAATTCCTCCCACCAAACCAATCAACATCCTTTCTCCGGCTACTATGATATCTCCTGGGGGAGTATGAATAGTAAACAGAAATAAAATCCCAGTCACAATTCCCGTCATTATCCCAGGATGTCCGTAAACTGCAGCATATCCTACCGCAAACATCCACAAAAAGGTCATCAGTAATTTTAGCCAAATAATATGGGATACCAAAGTTCCCAAACCAATAGCTAAAAGACCTGCTAACAGGGTAGCGATCGCTGTTTTTGCCCGAATTTTATAAGGGCCACCAACCGCACCCAAAATAAAAAATACTCCTGTCAAGCCTATATAAAATCCCGTCTCTGGATAACCCATTAACCGACCGATTACTAGGGGAAATGCTAAAGCTATACCCGCGCGAATACCTCGGTATGCTTCGATGGTCTTTTCAAATTTCAGCAGAAAATTAAACAGGTGATTATTTGCTAAATTCATCGGAATATTTACTCTCAGGAATACACAATAATTTTTGAGATCATAACTCCGTGATGTCACTAGCCGGAACAGGTCGAGAAAATAAATAACCTTGGGCGGCTTCACAACCGAGTTTTTTCAGCCAGTGGAATTGTTCGGGTGTTTCCACACCTTCAGCAATTACATGAAGTTTCAGTAATTTACTTAAAGCTATAATGGATTTGGCAATCACCTGGTGGCGGTCACTCAAATTGGCGGGACTGACAAAAGAACGGTCAATTTTGAGACTATTAACAGGTAACTGATGCAAATAGCTAAGGGAAGAATAACCTGTGCCAAAGTCATCAATACTTAAACCAATACCTTTGGCTTTAATTTGGTTGAGTAAATCACAGGTTTTTTCAATATTAGCCACTAGCATACTCTCGGTAATTTCCAGGACTAAGCTATTCTGTTTCAAATTATAATTATTTAGCACTTCGTCAAGTTGTTCTAGTAAAAAAATATCTAATTGTTTAACGGAAAGATTCACACTCATCTTTAAAAAATGGTGGGGAAATTGATTTTCCCACTCGGCTAATTGTTGACAAGCTGTGTGTAATAACCATCTCCCTATAGGTATGATTAAACCAGTGTTTTCGGCAATGTTAATGAAGTGACCAGGAGCTAAAAGACCCCTTTCCGGATGCTGCCAACGTACCAGCGCTTCTAATCCCTGAATCCTCTGGTTTTTGATATTTACAATAGGTTGATAATATAAAACTAACTGATTGTTTTCTATGGCTTTGCGGAGGTCATTTTCTAGGTGCATTTGTTGGACAGCTTGGAAGTGCATCAGCGGGTCAAAGATAGCATATCTCCCCCGTCCTTCATGTTTGGCTCGATACATGGCTAAATCGGCATCCCTGAGTAAATCTTCGGCTTTTTCGTGGCGGTTTGTCCGCACAACTATGCCAATACTACTATTCACAAATACGTCTCTTTTCCCTACTTGTAAAGGTGACGATCGCAGACTTTCTAAAATTCGTTCCGCTACCCTTGTCGCCTCATTGGTCGCCTCTAAATCTTCTAAGACAATCACAAATTCATCCCCTCCTAAACGCGCCAATAAATCAGTGTCTCTGACTAGATTTTGGATGATTTTTGCCACTAATGACAGCATTTTATCGCCAATTAAATGACCTAAGCTATCATTGACAACCTTGAAATTATCTAAATCTCAAAACAGGATGGCTAACTGCAAATTAGGATTATTTTTAGCTCGCTTTAAAGCCATGTCTAGGCGCGCCATTAGGTGATTCCGGTTGGGAAGTCCGGTTAAGCCATCATGGAGGGCATCATATTTTAACTGTTCTTCTGCTTGAATGCGATCGCTAATATCCCTAGATGTACTCTGTAAATGTCTGACCTCTCCTTGGTCATCTAAAATCACTTTGGTGAGAGTTTCTAACCAGATATATTGTCCATTTTTTTGGCGGATTCGATAAATTATTGGACGAGATATTCCCGGTAAAATATTTAGGGAAGATTCCAGAGATACCGGATATAATTGGTCTGGTTGTAAAATATCAGTGGGATTTTTGGCAATCAGTTCCTCTGGGGTATATCCTAGCAATATTTCACGGGAGGTAGTCACATATAAATAACTGCCATCAGCAGCGTGTAAAACAACTTCTTGGTTAAAGTTAAAACGGCGATCGCGTTCTTCTGAGTGAGCCACATCTACCATTAAATCAAGTTGTCCTTCCTCCAGTAATTCTAGGCATTGATTCCACTCACAGGGGATATACTGCAACTGCCAATTTTGCCTCCTTGCTATAGGGTTAAGTAAATCTACCCAGAACCCCGCAGGTTTACCACTTTCATCAATAAAAATCTTGGGTTTATTTTCATATATCCCCACGCGAACTAGATTCTCTGTAGTTGTAGCCGGGGCAGCATACACCCCTAACTGCATAGATATAATTAAGCAACTACTAAACGCTGCAACAAACTTCATTTTCTGGTGATTCATTTTAATTCAGTCTATCATATAATAGATAGTAGCAACCCCATACCAAAATCTGCCCAATCTTCTGCCTAGAGACCAATAGTTGACAGTTTACCCATCCCCAGGAATAATTAATCACTATCAATTACCTCTGGTTACATCTGTTGAACCCAACAGTTAGCCAGAAACAACCTTGTTGGTGTTGAGCAATGGCAATTCTGGAAGCCATCAAAATCGGCTGTCAAAAAATACAACCTTCCCAAACAACAGAGCAACCAACCAGGTGGCTATGGCGTGATTTATCGTTTAAACTAGAACCGGGCATACAATTAGGCTTAGTCGGTGCGACGGGAACCGGAAAAAGTTTATTATTGAGAGCGATCGCCTGCCTTGACCCCCTAGGGGAAGGAGAAATCAGATATTTAGATCGCTCCCTGAGCGCCTGGAATTTGCCCCTGTACCGCTCACAAGTCATTTACCTACATCAACGCCCCATCATGTTCGAGGGTAGTGTAGAAGCCAACCTAAAGGCAGTCTATCAACTGGCGGTTAACTCCCACCGTAGCTATGACCCTCACCGAGTCGGAGACCTACTCGAAACCTTCAACCGACACCCGGAGTTTCTCTACCAACCCGCCGCCAACCTATCAGGGGGAGAAAGTCAAATTGTGGCAATTATCCGATCGCTACAACTAGAACCCACCCTTTTATTATTAGACGAATGTACAGCATCTTTAGACCCGGACACCACCCAAAAAGTGGAAAAGGCGATCGCCTCCTGGTTGGCGGCGAACCCTCAACGCGCTTGTATTTGGACTAGCCACGACCCCCAGCAAATTCAACGAGTTACCAATCAACAACTTATCCTTTCTGAATATGTCGGATGATTACCTTTCCCTCAGTTATGGACAACTAGGCGCATCAGTTTTATTAATTATCATCAACGTCGCCCTATCCGTACAATTACGCCTAGGCTTAGAACGCTCCCTCGCCATAGCCTCACTGCGTTGCGTAGTACAATTATTGTTGGTGGGCTATATCTTAGAATGGTTATTCGCTCTGGATAACCCCTGGGTAGTATTAGCGATCGCCCTATTAATGGCAGCCATAGCCGGAATATCAGCAGTAAACCGAACATCGCGCCGTTTTGCGGGAATCTATTGGCGGAGTTTACTGTCAGTATTAGTATCAGCCCTTTTAATCACCAACCTATCAGTCATCGGCATCATTCAAGTACAACCTTGGTACAATCCCCAATATTTAATCCCTCTGTTGGGAATGATCCTCGGAAACACACTAAACGGAATTTCTTTAGGCTTAGACAGGTTTATGGAAGGAGTCGTCAGTAACCGTAATGGCATTGAAACCCTACTCGCCCTAGGTGCTACCAGGTGGGAAGCCAGCCATAAACAAATTCAGACCGCAGTCCGAACCGGCATGATACCTATGATTAACTCTATGATGGTTATGGGTGTAGTTAGTTTACCCGGTATGATGACTGGTCAAATTTTAGCCGGAGCCAGCCCCCTTGATGCTGTACGCTATCAGATTGTGATTATCTTTGCGATCGCCTCCGCCAGCGCCCTCGGAACTCTCGGAGTCGTCATACTAGCCTGGTTAGCCCTATTCAGTCCCAGTCACCAACTCCTAAGCGATCGCCTTGATCAGATCACCAAAAAATGAGCAGTTGTTATCATGGAACGACTATCACCACTTCTGAAATCTCCTAATTTTGTGTTACGTGAATAGACGATAGCTTGAAAGCCCTGTGGCTTTAGCCCAGGGATGAAAAGCAACGGCGGCTTTAGCCGCATTCTTGCGCCAGATATGCTAATATAAGGGAAAATGATTGTACTTGAGTTCAAAGCACGGGTAAAGCCTGCCCAGGCTACCGCTATAGACGACGCTATACGGACGGCTCAGTTTGTCCGTAATAAGGCGTTGCGCTATTGGATGGATAGCCAAGATGTCGGCAAATACGACCTTAGCAAACTCTGCAA
>NZ_JBIMLI010000151.1:0-11100 GCF_051859755.1 Limnospira sp. | reverse complement strand
GCGGTCATCCGCTTGAGTCGGTTTTCCTCTCCGCGATAAATCACGGAGCTTCCAACCCTCCCAGGAGTTTTACGTGATAGCCGGAACTAACCAAATTATGGGCAGATTTTTGTTAAATTAGCAGAAATGCACTTAATCTGTATATTGAGGATACTTGACCGGTGGTAGCAAACAAGCCGATATCTCTGAGCGATCGCCAAAATATGAACAACGCCATTTTATCAAACGCCATTTCATTAAAGGTAAAGCGACTCACAGCAGCCAGCGGTCAAATGAGCCTACCCTGTATCCCGTCCATGATAGACGAATACATGGACCAGTTTGATCGAATTTTAAAATCCCTAGGACAGACATTCACCCAGGAAGAAATGACAGCCCTGCGGGAATTAGTAGCGCGGAAACTAGGATACGGTTACAATCAATCACCCCATTCTCGGATAATTTTTAAATACGAGCCGCCAGACCCCACCCAAGGACTCACCAGCGGCTTAAAATTAAGCGTATTCACAGAAATTCTATCAGTCGAACAGAAGTATCAACGGTGGTTAACCAGTCGCCAGGGACCCTTGTTTGGCTCTCATGCTGACGCTAAACTGATGGATGTGGTAAAAGAGTTTAACCCCCCCTCCAACGCCCCCATTCTTGACGTAGGGGCTGGGGTAGGTCGCAATACCTTAGCTTTAGCGAGGCGGGGACATCCTGTAGATGCCGTAGAATTAACTCCAGAATTTGCCCAAATTATCGCGAAAGAAGCCCAGGAGAACCAATTACCGGTGCGGGTTATCCAAAGTAATATTTTGAACCCGTCTCTGCAATTACCCCAGAAAAGCTATCAATTGGTGTTGGTGTCGGAGGTGATTTCCCATTTTCGGAATAATCAGGATGTGCGAACCCTGTTAGCGAGAATGTGTAATGCTATCAGACCGGGGGGGCTGTTGTTGTTTAACACATTTTTAACAGAGCCAGGTTATGAACCTGATAACCGGGCGAGGGAACTTTCCCAGGTGCAATGGTCTTATTTAATCACGCGATCGGAGTTCAATTCGATCATGGCCGGTTTACCATTAGAGGTATTATCCGATGAGTCGGTGTATGAGTATGAGCGATCGCACCTCCCCTCCGAATCCTGGCCTCCAACGGGTTGGTTTGAAAATTGGAGTCAGGGTAGAGATGTCTTTCCGATACATAACCCTCCCATATCATTGCGATGGATACTCTGTCGGGTGAATTAAGTTTTAAGTAAAACAACTTACCGATTCAAGAATTATGTTAAAGGGAAAAGTTACCCAAGTTTCGCTGTATGTTGTGGCTGCTGTGGCAGCATTGTTGGTGGGAATATTTTTCCCGATGATGCAATTACCAAAAATTTGGTCTTCTCGGACCGGGGAAATGTCGGAAGTTTCCCAGCCTTCAGAAGCTGTGATGAGTTTGGCGGTGTTGTCTCCAGCATCCCGCCGCCAGGAATTAGAAGAAATTGCCACCACTAGAACTACCTCCGAAAATCGCGATCGCGCTAGATTTTTACTAGCCGCGGATTTATTAGAAGCCGGACAGCCAGAAGCCGCCCTCGAAAAGTTAGATGGATTAGAGAGGAGTTATCGTGTCTTAGCGGGTCATATCCTGAAAATGCGGGCTTTGGCTTATGAACAGCTTGGAGATACACGATTAGCCTCACAGTCATGGAAGGCCTTAGTGGATGGCCACCCAGAAGATCCCGTCGTGGTCATGGGGTTATATGCTTTAGGCGAAACTAATCGGGAATATTGGGATAGGGCGATCGCTGAATTTCCCGCCCACCCGCAGACCGTAGAAATTGCCAGAACCCTCCTGAGAGAGAATCCCGATCAATTCCCATTATTGCTATTAATTGCCCAACATGGTATTCATCTACCCGAATATGGCACTTATTTAGCCAAGTTAACTCAGAATTATCAACAACAACTTACCCCAGAGGATTGGGAAAATATTGCCTTTGGCTATTGGGAGAAGATGGATTATGCTCAAGGGGCGATCGCCTATTCCAAAGCCCCAAAAACCCCTAGAAATATGTATCGACACGCCAGGGGACTATGGTTAAGTGGCAAAATTCCCGAATCACGTCGCGCCTATCAAGAGTTAATTGCCGCATTCCCCACCCAAACCGATCCTGGGGGTGAAGATGCCGGCTTAGGAAGGATTAGACTGGCGCGGTTAGTCGAGCCTAGAGAAGCCCTACCCCTGCTTAATCAAGTAGTAGACAATTTCCCTAATCATGCCGCCGAGGCCCTGTTAGAGCGCGCTAATGTGCTTGATAAACTCAGATCTACCGAGACAGCTTCTCAGAGTCGTCAGTTATTGCTAAGTCAATATAGTGATTCCGAACCCGCCGCCCAGTTGCGTTGGACTCTCGCCCAACAGGGTGCTACAGCCGGAAGACTGGATCTGGCTTCAGAATGGGCACGACAGTTAATTACCAAAAACCCCGATAGTGAGTTAGCGCCGCAAGCTACCTTTATGCTGGGAAGGTGGGCGCGACAGCAGGGGAATTCACAAGATGCCACCAAGGCTTTTGAATATCTGTTAGCCAGATATCCTGAATCTTATTATGCTTGGCGGGCTGCCGTGTTTTTGGGTTGGCCAGTGGGAGATTTTACCACTGTGCGCCCCCTCTCTCCCCATGTGGAACACTTAGAACAGCTACCTATTCCGCCCGCAGGTTCCGAGGCAGTAAGGGAATTATATCGCCTAGGGCGCGGTCAGGATGCCTGGAATTTGTGGCAGGTCGAATTTAGTAATTATCGTCAGCAGCCTTCTGTCGCCCAACAATATACTGATGGTTTAATGCGAATTGCCGTCGGTGACAACTTAGATGGACTGTGGATGATTTCCAGCCTTAGCCGTCGGAATGACCCCGAAGAACATCAGGAATATCTGGCTTTGAAGCAAAAACCGGGTTATTGGGAGTCTTTATATCCTTTTCCTTTCCTAGAAACTATTGTGAGTTGGTCAAATAAACGCCAACTAAATCCAGTCTTGGTTACCGCTCTAATTCGCCAGGAGTCGCGGTTTATGCCTTCAATTAAGTCAGTGGTTGGCGCGACTGGATTAATGCAGGTAATGCCCGAAACCGGGGCAGAAGTAGCCCAGAAAATTCAACTGACTAACTACTCTTTAGAAGATGTTGAAGATAATGTAAATTTGGGAACTTATTACTTTGATTTTACCCACCGAGAATATAACAATAATTCACTGTTGGCTGTGGCGAGTTATAATGCCGGTCCGGGTGCGGTAGCTAATTGGGTAAGGCGGTTTGGCTTTAATGATCCTGATGACTTTATCGATAAAATCCCCTATCCTGAAACCTATGGTTATGTGAAATCTGTGTTTGGAAATTACTGGAATTATCTCAGGATTTATAACCCAGAAATTTCTCAAAAGTTGGCAGAACATATCCGCACCTTTAATGATAGATTTGACTAAAGTTATGGTGGGCTGACTGTTAATCTGCGAGAGGGGAGAGTCCAGAATTAATAAGAAAAATATATTTTGGTTCTCCCTTCCTGGCAAGATGGTGTATGATTCCGTTATTCCTAGCTGAATGTTGTGAGGGGCCAGTATGACCATTTTTAAACAGTCGGTTGCTCTTGCTTGTTTTGCGATCGTAGCCTTTAGCGGTAGTCAAGTTTTGGCGGCGGGGACTATTAAAGACTTTCAGGAATCAGAGGAAACACCAGTTAACAAAAATTTCTTGAGTTTAGCCCAAGACTTAGAATCTCAACTAGAAGTTCCTGAAACCATCGCGGAATTAGTTAATACTAACCCAGAAGTTGAAACTATTGCGGAATTAGTTAATACTAACCCAGAAGTTGAAACTATTGCGGAATTAGTTAATACTAACCCAGAAGTTGAAACCATCGCGGAATTAGTTAATACTAATAGCCAAGAAACTCCTCAGTATCTGTCAGAAATCAACGAAAATAGCCCTTCTACCGATGCAATTGATTTAAATGTGGTAGCCATACAACCACAATGGCGCATTGCTGAAGAGATAGCCTTGGGGGATGATATCTTAGGGGATGATATCATAGCTCAATCCTGGCAGGATAATCCCCGCCGCGCGGCTGACCGGAATAACCGCCGCTTGAGTAACCACTTCAGCTATTTTGCGGTTGGGGGTAATATTGGCGTTACCGGGAATGCTTCTGGTTTGGGTAAGGGAGGCGGCAGCACTTTAAGTAAAGCGGGATATTCTGAGAATCTATCTTTGCACACTGGTGGCGTGCTTATTGGTGAGGGTGCTAGTGTCACGGCTTTGACCTATAGCTTCCCTCAGCGGGTAGATACAGGGGGTATAGTTGCCTCTCCGTTTATAGGTGCTGGCATCATTTATGCGGACCTATTCAATAGCGATTTTAGCTTCGGTCCCCTGTTTATGACGGGTGTTGACGTACCAATTTCCTACAGTTTCATCTTGACGGGTCGCTTTAATGTAGGCTACATCAGAGAGACTACGGAAGTAGGGGTGATGCTAGGGGTGGGTTATGTGTATACCCGCAGTATATGGAATATACTGGGCATATTCTAGGCCTAATCTAGGGACTCTAAAGGTACTACACTAGGATTGAGAATTTTGGGGCTAGAACCCTGAAATTTAACGGCTATAGATAGCTTACCTTGCTTATCTCCGAAAATGTGGGTGATTTGACCAACACCAAAACTGCGGTGTAAAACGCGATCGCCCACATTCCACTCTTGGGGACTTTTCTTGGTAGTCCCCTTGGCTTTTTTATTCTTGGTGGTGGTTTTGGCTGCTTGGCGACGGGTCAAAGGTTTATATCCCTGCACTAGGTCTGGTGGTAATTCGCCTAGGAACATGGAAGGAACACAAGGTTCGCGATACCCCCACAAACGCCTTTCCCTGGCGTGGGTAATAAATAACTGTTCCTGGGCGCGGGTGATGCCTACATAGCAAAGTCGCCGTTCTTCTTCTAAACTGAGAGGGTCGTTAATACTGCGGAAGTTGGGAAATAGTCCCTCTTCCAAACCCACTAGGAAGACAATGGGAAATTCTAACCCCTTAGCGGAGTGTAGGGTCATCAGAGAAACGGCTTCTTCTCCTTCCTGAAGATTATCTAAATCTGAGGATAGGGATGCACTGGCTAAAAAAGCCTGTAAACTGGTATCTTCCTGTTCTTCCTGAAATTGGGAAACGGCGTTACAGAGTTCCCGCAAGTTATCTAGGCGGTTATCTGCTTCATCAGTGCCTTGTTGTTTGAGGTCTTGGGAATAGCCAGAGTCTTCCAGAATGCCATCTAAAATTTCGAGGGCGGTGGTAGTTTCTAGGCGATCGCGCCAAGATTGAATCATTTGGGCGAAGCGATTAACAGATTTGGCGGCGCGTCCGCTAATAGTATTAACGGAGTCTTGATCACTAATAATTTCCCAGAGGGGAACCCCTAACTGTTGGGCGGCATTATTTAAGCCGTCTATGGTAGTGCGACCAATACCGCGCCGAGGTACATTAATCACCCTTTGCAAACTGACGCTATCAGCGGGGTTCGCAATAACGCGAAGATAAGATATGGCATCTTTAATTTCTCGGCGATCGTAGAACTTTAGCCCGCCGACAATGTTATAACGTATATTTTCACGCAGTAATACATCCTCAAAGGGTCGAGATTGGGCGTTGGTGCGATAGAGAATGGCAAAACTACCGAAGCCGATTTCGGGGTTTTGGTTGATAATGGTTCTGATATTATCAACTACAAAGTTAGCCTCTGCCATTTCGTCATCGGCTTTATGACAGCAGACCGGAACACCAGGCGATCGCGTAGGGCGCAGAATTTTGTCAATGCGGGTGGTGTTATTTTGAATGAGATGGTTGGCTACTTCTAGGATGTTTTCTCGCGATCGGTAGTTTTCTTCTAGTTTAATTAACGTGCGGCTGTCATCATCCGGTAAACCATCGCCAAAATCTTGTTGAAATTCCAGCATAATCCGATAGTCTGCCATTCGGAAGGAATAAATAGACTGATCTACATCCCCCACCACAAAAATAGACCGATTCTGCCAATTGTGAAAAGATGGCGGTGCTTCTCCATTGGTTGTTAATAGGCGAATCAGGTCATACTGGGTGCGGTTAGTGTCTTGATATTCGTCAACTAGAATATGGCAAAATTTTTGATGCCAGTAGGCTAAAACTTGTTCGTTTTGGCGAAATAAGGCGACGGGGACGAGAATTAGGTCGTCAAAGTCTAGGGCGTTATTAGCTGCGAGGGCATCTTGATATAAACTATAGACTTCCGAAGTTACTCGCCCCTGATAGTCGGGGTTCTCCTGTAGGTATTGTTGAGGAGACAATCCCAGGTTTTTGGCGTTACTGATTTTATAGCGAGTTTTGCGGGGGTCGAATTTTTTGTCGTCTAGGTTGAGGGTTTTGGTGACGATTTGCTTAACTAGGGCTAGTGCGTCTGACTCATCAAAAATTGAGAAGTTAGGTTTCCACTGACGGCCCTTTTCATCTTGGTATTTGTTGATATCGTAGCGAAGAATCCGCGCACAGAGGCTATGGAAGGTTCCCATCCATAGATGTTTGGTGAGTTTCCGGTAAATTTGCGATCGCAGTTGAGTTTGGGTAGCGGGTTCTAAGGCTGATAGGGGTTTCTGGTATTGTTTTTGGGCTTGCTGTTGGGCAAAAATTGACTCGATCCGGTTTTTGATTTCTCTAGCGGCTTTGTTGGTGAAGGTGACGGCTAGGATATTTTCGGGGTTGACTTTATGATTGTCGATCAGGTTGGCTACCCGATAGGTGAGGGCGCGAGTTTTACCGGAACCTGCGCCAGCAACTACTAACATTGGACCGCAGAAGTGTTCGACGGCTTGGCGTTGGGATGAGTTGAGGGAAGTTAGGAAGTCTACGGATTCCATAGTGGCTGCGATCGCTTAACCTTTAACAAAAGGGGGGTAGTATTCATCGTATACCATTACCATAGATTTGGGACTTCAGACAAGTTTATTGAGAATTGTCCAAACATCCCCATCAGAACGCACCTGGGGGACGGAAATATTGCTAAATCCGGTAATAAAGGGCTTATGGTACACCTGCCAGTAGAGGGGGGTGATTTCATCGGCGATCGCTTTCAGGGCTTTCGCTTCCGCTTGGAGTTCCCTGGATAGTTGGTTTATGCGATCGGCGTGTAGTTTCGCTTGCTGGCGGCTTTCTTCTAGTTGTTCTTCTGTAGGCTGGCTGCGTCTCAATTGTTCTAATTGCTGTTGTTTATGGCGCAGGTGGATTTTTAGGGCGGCGATCGCATCTTCTATACCTTTGACCTCTGCTGACTGGTGGGCGGTTTCTCGCGCATGGTTTCGGTAGGCTATGGCGATCGCTTCTGGAGAGCTATTCTCTGGCGTGATTTCTGGGGTGATTTGCCTATGCGTGAATCTGGATCTGGGTTTTTTCCCTTTCTAGGGCTAAAATTTGCTTCCGAGTTGCTTCGATTTCCTGGTCCAGCGGGTGCATCATTAGATTCGGCTTAGGATTAATCCCCCTATTGTAACATTCTCTTTACATTTGCCCGCTAAATTTAGCCATTTATTTATAGACAAACAACTCATTATACCAGATTCCGTGTCAATACAATGGTTTCTCAAAAATGGTCAACTTTATTAAGTAAAATCTTGTCAAACCCCTACAGACAAAAAGACACAGGATACTATACCCAGGAAAATAGAGAATATTTTTAACGAAATTTAATATATTTAGATTGTGTCACTCATTAAATTGTTAAGTTTGGTTTAATATGCTTGCACTTATATTTAATAGTGCTAAAGTAGTAATTGAAGTCAAACAGGCTTCTTTGACAGATACCAAAAGCGATGTTCAATCTGTCGGTTTTATATCTAAAAGGAGGACTAGAACGAATCCAAACTTGTTCATCGCCAATGTAGTGAAAATCAGGAGGTAAAACACTGTTTCATTTCGAGTCTGTCATGTTTGAGAGCAGCCCCTCTATAGGGTTCTGATATTTCCTCTACTTTTTCGATGGGAGCTATGCACTTAACTTTGTTAGTTTCGATGTAACTCCAGCCAAACTAGATTTATTCGAGGGAATCACTCGGTCAACCAGGAGGTATTCTAAGCTGTTCACTCTAAACTCTGTTTCGTCAAAACGCGGTAGTAGCGCCCACAAAGGTTCCTTATATTTCCTCAGATAGCGACGATGGGAGCAATGCAACTGGATATGGTTTCAGTTCACCTCCAGATAGTCTAAATCAACGAGAGGATGTCCCTGGGGAATGAGTTAGGGCGCTATTGCTGTTGTCGAATTTTTGACGGGACGGGAAAAGATGCGATATTGATTGAGTATTTATTGCTATCTAAGACCTAGTTGTTTTTTGAGCAAAAAGTTACCGACAATTAAGGTTAACAGAATTAGACTAAGTTTAACCGGCCAGGGAATAATCACAAAAAACCACATTGATGATATAGTGGCGATGACGGCGGCGAGAAGGCGGGGAAGTTCATCAAACCAGTGTCCGTGGTGACTGAGGCTGACCCAAACAGAAATACAAGCGATCGCCAGAGGAATTAAAGATAATGGTGACATAGTTTTAACTGGTGAGGAAGGGTAGGTAATAGTATTTAGTAATCTAGGGAACTAGACTGATAAGATAAAAATACAGTTCCCTAGGGTAAGAAATTAGCCAATAGTCAGGGCTAAATCTTGGGGTGAGAGGGTAAATAGTCCTTGTCTAACTAGATCAGGTTGTGCATTTTGAACGACTCCGAAAATACCCCCCTCTGGGAGAAGGATATGAGTATCATTACCCACTGAATTAAGGATTAATACTGATGGGTCAATATCGCCGACTACCGCAATGCGATCGCCTTCAGCGAGGTTAAAATCGAGAATCAGATCAGCCTGATCAATGGTAGCATCAGCATGGGTTAAAACAAAAGTATCAGCACCCTCACCACCGACGAGGGTATCAGCACCCAAATCACCAATGAGAATATCATTTCCAGCATCTCCAGACAAGTAATCATCACCCTGTCCACCGCGAATAAAGTCATCACCAGCGCCGCCATAGATAGTGTCATTTCCCCGATTTCCGTTGATGATATCATTACCATCATTACCAAAGAGGAGGTCATCACCTTGACCACCCCAAATCAGGTCATTACCAGCGCCGCCATAGATGGTATCATTACCCTGGTTGCCATTAATTACATCATCAATTTCTGAGCCAATCACTAAATCATTACCACCCCCGGCGAAAACTCCTTTAGGGTTTTGTTGGCTAATTTCCTGGGTAATTTCGATGACATTATCAGCATCCAAATCCCTTGGAAAGGCATAAGATAAGGGTAAGCTGGCGCGGTTAAGAGTGTTAATGAAACCATTTAAAAGTGGTACATCAGTGATTAGATTAGAGGTGCGAGTTGGTAAAATCCCAGCAAAAACTTCCGCGTCTTGAATGCGATCGCCTTGTTGAATTTGGTCAATGACATCAAACCCTTGCATTACCATACCAAAAACGGCATAATCACCATCTAAGCCGGGAGAGTCAACTAAGTTAAAGTAAAATTGAGAAGAGGCTGAGTCCGGGTCATTACCTGACCGCGCCATAGCGATCGAACCCTGGACATTTCTTAATACGGGAGGAACTGTAATTCCGGCTTGTTGAAAGGTTTGGCTGTAGATAGGTTCGGTAGCACCTTCTGGTATAATTTCCAGGGGAACATTGCGGACTTGTCCTGTAGCTGGGTCAATAAATCCACCAGTTCCTAATAAGTTAGGGGGAAAACCTGGAATAACGCTGTTAGGGTCGCCTCCTTGTACAACAAAGGGGAATGGTTCACGCACTACCCGATGGAAGGATACACCATCATAAACGCCAAGTTCAACTAATTCTACAAAGTTTCCGGCGGTGATGGGTGCATTATCACCATCAACTTGGATAACAATTGGTGATCCATTAACCACCATTGCTACTAATGCTTG
The DNA here is from genome assembly GCF_051859755.1 of Limnospira sp. NCBI lineage: Bacteria > Bacillati > Cyanobacteriota > Cyanophyceae > Oscillatoriales > Sirenicapillariaceae > Limnospira > Limnospira sp. The sequence goes on along the minus strand of NZ_JBIMLI010000151.1, from coordinate 1,117 downwards.
ACCATTTAAGGGTTGAATGTTTGTCATGTTTGAAATGGTATTTTTCCGTTAATGATGTTAGCTTGTTTGGGATCAGATCGAGACAAATTTGAGAGTTGTTGGTGAATTTAGGGGAGTATATGGTGCGATCGCACTTCCATGACTGCAAATATAGATTTAGGGTTCCGCCAGTCCGGTGAGGGCAGAGATATGTAAATATATGTAAAGAAATTTAGATCTGTGTGTTATGTTACGCCGAACCTTGATCAGTCTCATTTTAGGAATTGCGATCGCCTTATTTAACCTAAACCTAGCGAGTCCGGTCTTAGCCTTGGGGGGTCAACTTCCGCCGCTAAATGAACCCGCGCCAGAATTTACGCTTCCCACGAATACGGGAGATGGGGAGGTGTCTCTATCAGACTACGAGGGTCAGTGGGTAGTAGTCTATTTCTATCCGAAAGATTTTACCCCAGGATGCACGCTAGAAGCCCGTCGCTTTCAGGAAGACTTACCGAAATATATGGCTAGAAATACCCAAATTTTAGGGATTAGTGCTGATGATGTGGACTCCCACGCGGAGTTTTGCGACTCTGAGGGGCTAAAATTTCCGCTGTTAGCTGATGTTGATGGAAGTGTCAGCAAGGCTTATGGTTCATGGTTAAATTTCTTTTCGATGCGACATTCATTTATTATTGATCCTGATGGTATTCTCCGAGAAACCTTTGTGCGTGTGATTCCAGCCATCCACAGTCAGGAGGTCTTAGCGCGTTTGGATGAAATGATCAACTCCTGAGAGTTCAAATAGGGAGAATTTGGGAGAGCGATCGCCTCTAGGCTTTTCTTCGTAGGTGCGATCGCCTCTATTTATTTAAAGTTCTTCGGGGTTAATTCCCTGGGCGCGCAAAAACTCCGCTAGTCGTTCCGCCCGTTGGTGGTCAGCTTCCGCCCGTTGGCGTTCCTGCTGTAACTCTAGTTCAGCTTGTTGGCGTTCAGCTTCCGCCCGTTGGCGTTCCTGCTGTAATTGCAACTGAGCTTGTTCAAGTCGTTGTTCCGCCAGTTTTGCTCGTTCATCCCCGGTTAATAACAAATTACCCTGGCTATCCCACCAGCGCAGCCAAGGCAATTCTAGGTTGCCATA
>NZ_JBIMLI010000150.1:0-11790 GCF_051859755.1 Limnospira sp. | reverse complement strand
CGTTTCACCCAACCTACATGGCTAAAATTATTAATTATTAATTATTAATTGTTAATTATTATAGGTTGGGTGGAGGTACGAAACCCAACGCCAGCATCTGTAAATGATGTTGGGTTTCACTGCGTTTCACCCAACCTACATGGCTACTCCTCTGCGATTAGCCGGTAAGCCGCGATTACTGGGGGTAAAGCAGTAAGCATTGCCATCAATCTTATGAATGTTCTGACGTAAGAAGCGATCGCAATTTCCTTCAGGAACAATAATCGTTTGATAGAGTCTTCGTCCTGAGAGATTTTCATAATAGGGAATCCAGAGAACCCCTAAATTCCCAAATCCATGCTCAAAATGAAGAGCCTCACCTCTTTTTTGAGCCTCTGCCTCAGTTTGCCAAGCCGACTCCGCAATCACTCTTCGACCTTCAAAATCAGCACTGCGCCAGTTAAGACGGGGATAGGCGAAAGAAGTCTCTATTGTGGCTAAAGTGCCAAATATTAAGCATAGAAAAGACAGGGCAAGTTTCTGCATTAGAAAATAAATAAATTTAGATTTCATAGTGTAACTTACGGGGTTAAAGCCTACATTCCAAAAACCGAGAATTTTCCACAACTACACCCCCACAAAAGCCAGGTGCTCTCCCTGAGTCACAGGCTGTGTAACAATGATTTACTGAATTTCCCGAATAACAAGGTAAATGTCCTGGAGGTGCTTGCAAATCAAATATAAAGTTCTGGTAATTCCTCTTAGAAGAAGGAGTAATCAACCATCCCAAAGCTGCATATAACCGAAGAGATGCTTGAAAAACTTCACGATTTCGCTCCCCCTCCATCAACCCTTGAAGTTGAGTAGTATTGAATTGCTCTCTCCAAACTTTAAGTTGAACACTATAACCAAAGTTTCCATTTGAGTGCTTCTTCCAAACCTCATCAATTCTCCTCAAATCTGAACAAGAAATTTGAGCAATTTCTTCTGGATGGATTTGGCTTCCTAAATTGCCCCATCTATTACCAACTTGCTTTATTAATTCCCAGTTTTGCTCATCAGCCTTACGCCAGTCTCCCTCCTGTGCAAAGTTTTCTAAACGAGAATACATAGCCTCCACATCCTGTCCTCCTTGGCTCTTTAAAACAGGCAAACTAGACCTAGTTATAAGAACATGGTATTGGCTATCTATTTTTGAATTAGCAGGAAATTGAACCAAAATAAGCCATAAAACAATGATTGATAATCCCCAAAAATAAAAAAACTTTTTGTATTTTATTAACTTCGGCTTGTGCATAGTCATAAGCTGAATGAATAGTTTTCCAATAATTAAATCAAGGAAAAGTGGAAAATTGATCGATGTCAATTCTAACTTTATCTATTTCTGTACCGTCCGCAATCTGCTGAATGTTGCCAGTCCCTGCAAAAACCCAGTCAGATACCCAAAATAATATCAGAAATACACCCCAATGATTGGCCAATTTTAAAAAACTCATTATTTTCTTTACTCGAACATTCTTTCATAAACTAAGCGTGAAATAATTGGAAAAAATTCCCAATCCTCTCCATAAGCAGCCCCATCGCCAAAGACTGATATAATATAGGCTCTATTTTTAGACCTATGATGAATTAAAGCGACTTCGAGCCGAGAATCATTAGTCCACCCGACTTTTGAATAAAAATCAATCTTTTGTCGATTTTGATAAATTCCTTTTCCTAAAAAACCATCAACTGAATCATATTCCTCGGGCTTCCAAACTTGAGGATTTAAATCTATTTTAAGCAGTGACATTATTTGCATTGATGTGGTTTGAGAAACAGCTTGATAAGTAGCAATTTCATACATTAATCTAGACGCATGTCGAGCCGTCATTTGATTACGAATTGGAGGCTGATTATCACCACGCATACGCAGATCCCATCCTTGAGGATAATTCATTCCCAAATAGGGGATGGGAAAATTTTTCTGACTGATATTTATTCCTGAATATCCTGATTTTTGAAAGAAATAATTGACAGAATAGCGTTTATTTAGCCAAGTTTGGTAGTCTTCTGTATGGGAAATAGATGTGGTATCAGTGATAAAATCTACAATTCGGCTAGCTGCTTCATTATCAGATTTTTGGATGAGTTTACAAATAGTAGTAACACATCCCATTTTTGGTAAATCAATTGGTTGAGGAGGAATGTTGCGCTCTGCTTGTAAGGAATAATACGCGACTAACCAAAACAATTTCGGGATACTGGCAGGATAACGAAAAACATCAGCTTGATAAGTGCCTTCAGTTTGTTTATTTAAATCAATCAAGTGTATAGATAAAGAATTAGTTGGAAGACCTCGCATTCTGGCAGTATAAACAACTTCATTAACAATATTTTGTAAATTATCATTGGGCTTAAAGTGAGTAGGATTAGTGACATTATAAACCCAATTGGGGTTAATACCTTCTCTTGATTCCAGTCTAGAAGTTATATTTAAATCTACAGAATCTGGAGATAAATCTATACTATTAGGTGGCTCTCGAAAAATTGTATTATCTAAATAGCGATCATTATTTAATGAAGGTTTAGGAGGAAATACAAAGTACAAAATAGCTGCTCCACTTAGTCCTAAAACTAAACTCACTGACATAACAATTGTAGTCCAAGCTAACCTTGATAAATGCTTTTTATTCGGGTAATTATTAGTCGCTAAATAGGCACGTCTCAATCCTTGACGTTCACCCTGATTTTTATGATTATTTTTGAAAAAATATTTATGCACAGCCATGATGTATTTAATCAACTTTTTGATACCAGGATATTTTTAACTGATTATTTTCTTTTTTTATGGTATATCGATATCTGGATGTACTGAAATAAGCATTATTGGGATCGGGTCTGCCGTTGCGATATAATGTGCCATCTTCTGTAACTATCAGCTCTATTGTTGCATTGTTTTCATCTGATTCAAAACGCTCTACAGAATCAACGCGCTGAATTCCATACTGATAATAAGCATTATTATTTTGTAGCCAATTTATGGGGCCATCGGCTTTAACTAAATCAGTGAGTAATGCACCTGTGGTTAAATTACGGGCAGCATCTCGACTATAAGGAGGTGCAAAAATTTTGGATTTAGACTGAAGCCATTGTTTAACTAATGCAACAGCTTTTTCTTCTGTAATAGATGGTATTGCTTGTACAGCAGGCTTTGGTGGCTGAGATTCGGCTTCTGATTCCGATTGCGATGGTGTCTGGCTTGCAGAAGCTGTAGTTGTCGGCTGAACCTCAACGGCTATAGGATTGTCTATTGCATTATCAGCAACACTATTCCAAAATCTTGAGACAAAAAGTCCAACAATAATGCAACTGCCAATTATTCCACCCGTTAATACTGCTTTAGCCCATTCTGGCATTGTTGATGGATTTTGTAATGCTGTCGGACTCATAGACTGAGCTGGAGAAAGAATAGTAGCTGCTTGACTTACGGGAACAGAAGAAACAATTGTTGGAGGTTGCTGGTTGGGATTGCTAGAAATTATTGTAGCTGTAGGTTGCCCAGTCCGGGAAACAGAAGTACCTGTATGAGATGTGAAATTCAGCGCAGCTCGCATTTCGCCAGCCGTCGAAAAACGCTTGTCTGGATGAGATTGAATAGCTTGTTCAATGGCGTTAGCAAAACTTGGTGTAATTGTCGGAACTTCAGAGCGCCAAAGGAGATTTCCGCTGAGAGGATCTGTTGAAAATTCTTGCGGAACTTTTCCAGTTAGGCAGAAAATGGCAGTCAATCCTAAAGCGTATAAATCACTGCTGTATATAGGGCGACCTATAGCTTGTTCACTAGCCATGAACCCCGGTGTACCAACAACCACCGATCGCGTCGGATTTCCAGAGTGACTCAGTACAGTTCCCATCGTCTCTTTGACGGCACCGAAATCAAGCAATACAGGTTCTAAATTGCTCGATCGCAGCATAATATTGTCAGGTTTAATGTCGCGATGAACAATTTGCTTACTGTGAACATATTCCAGAACAGACAGTAAGCTGACTAGCATGGCTCGGACAGAGCTTTCACGCATTGAAGCGTGGCGATGAACGTAGTCCGTTAAGGTTTGACCTTCGATCCACTCTTGAACCAGATAAAATAAGTCATTTTCACGAAAATAGGCGTAGAGGGTTGGAATTTGTTGATGAGCCGTTCCCAGTTCCTCTAAAATAGCAGCTTCTCGTTGAAACCGATCTTGTACTAATTGATAAATATCAGGATTATCCGTAACAGGCTTTAGTTGTTTAATGACGCACCTTCGCCCGGATGGCATTTGAGTATCTTCAGCCAGAAATGTTTCTCCAAAACCGCCAGAACCTAAAGGCTGAATGATTTGATAGCGGTGGTTTAATAAAGAATGGTCAGCCATAGTAATTCCTCAACCAGTTCATTGGTAAGTACGAACTGTCTTTATTGCTTATACCTATTTATTCCAACAATAACACGCTTAACTCTGAAACTCAAGCCAAGAAATATAAATTTTCTTTTAAGTTTTAACGGATTGACCTTGAAAAAATTTAAGATAAAAAACTTAATAGCATAGTTTTCATAACCCATGAGCCATAGTCTACCTAAAACCCAGCTTGAAAAATCTTCCGATCCATATCTGGAACTGACAAACCAGACCCAAACCGTCACATTTGCACTGACAAAGGCTCAACTGATACTTGGTAGGGCTACTGATGCAGATTTAAAGATTCCCGAAGACTGGTTAGCAATTTCTCGTTACCAGGCTACTTTAACTCGCAACGGCGATGAATATGAGATTTACGACGGTATCACCAAAAATGGTACTCGCCAACCCAGTCGAAATGGACTGCTTGTTGATCAACGCCGGGTAGGGGTTGTGGAATATTATCAATTATTCGACGGGGCTGAGTTGCAAATTGGTCAAGATCCTATGACTCTCATTCGTCTGAAATACCATAATCCCCAAAACCCTAAATTCATTGTCTCTAGCACCACGAGAAATCAATCAATTAGTATCAAAAACCGTTCGATTGTGCTAGGTCGCGACCCATCTTGTAACTTGGTTCTTGATTCTCCTGTAGTTTCCAGAAAGCACGCTGTCATTGACAAGTTTGATGGTGGGTACTACCAGTTATTTGACTACAGTACAAATGGTGTTTTCGTCAACGAACAGAAAGTCAATCAATCTATGCGGCTTCCCGATGGTTGCACAATTCGCATCGGTTCATTTATTTTGGTGTTGAGTGGCGATCGCCTCACCCTTCAAGACCGGGGGGATAAATTGCGTCTTGATGCTTGGGAAGTTACCCGCATTGTTTCCAAACATTCCCGAAACAGCCAAACTTTGCTCAATTGTGTTTCAATTCCACTCGAACCCGGTCAACTGATTGCAATTGTTGGCGGAAGTGGAACGGGAAAATCAACTCTTTTGAAGACACTGCTAGGTATTCAACCTCTTTCTGGAGGATATGTTTATTTAAACGGCTCAGACCTGCAACAAAATTTTAATATCTACCGTACCCAAATTGGCTATGTACCTCAAGAAGATATCGTACATAGAAATCTGACGGTTGATCGGGTTCTCACTTTTGCTGCTCAATTACGCCTTCCCCCTGATACAAATATTGAGGCAGTTATTCAAAAAACTCTGACTGAAATTGAACTTTTAGATCGACGGCATACCCTAATTAGCCAACTAAGTGGTGGTCAATTGAAGCGAGTCAGCATTGGCGTTGAACTTTTAGCAGACCCCAAGTTATTTTTCCTCGACGAACCCACATCAGGACTCGATCCAGGATTAGACAAAAAAATGATGCAACTTCTGCGAAAGTTAGCTCACTCAGAAAATCGAACTGTAGCTCTTGTTACCCATGCTACTGCAAACATCACTTTGTGCGATCGCGTTGCCTTTATGGGAAGGGGAGGAAATCTCTGTTACTTCGGACCCCCTAGCGAAGCTCCTAGTTTTTTTAATGTAGGACGGGATGACTTTGCAGAAATTTATAATGAACTGGAAAAGTCTCCAGAAGAAAATCAAGGCTGCTCCATCGAAGATTATTGCCAACAGTGGAATACTCGATTTAAACAGCATACTGACTACCAAAAATATGTCCGAGATGCTCTGATTATTCCCGGTAAAATTAATGCCAATTCTCCTGGAATAAATCAAGCAAATCAAACGACGACAAAATTCAAAGATAAACCAAAACAGGTTAAGCCTTCTGCTCTGAGGCAAATAAGGGTACTTTTACAACGAGACATCCAATTGGTTTTAGCTGACCGATTTAACTTAGGACTATCATTGCTAACTGCTCCCATTGGAATTGCCTTGATTACTTTGGCTATCCGCGAGCAAGAACCCCTGATTCTTGGCGACGGTTCCGATCCGACCCTGGCTCCTTTAGCTCTGCGCGTTCTATTTGTATTTACCTGTGCGGCTATTTGGGTCGGGTTGTCAGGATCATTGCAAACGATTATCCGAGAATCAGCTATTTATGCCCGTGAACGTCTTGTGAACTTGGGTTTGTTTCCTTACCTGGGATCCAAAATTCTGGTTTTATGCTTTTTAGGATTAGCGCAAACATTGTTAATGGCTGCGGTTGTGATACTGGGTTTTAAATCTCCAGAACCAACATTCATACCTTGGCTTATTGGACTCAGTATAACCACCTTTCTAACCTTAGTTACGAGTGGTTGTTTGGGTTTGGCAGTTTCCTGTTTTGTTCATAATGAGACTCAAGCAAATACAGCCCTTCCTCTATTGTTACTTCCTCAAATTATTTTTTCGGGAGTGTTGTTCAAAATGGAAGGAATCGGAAAAATTATTTCTTGGTTGATGCTCAGTCGTTGGTCTGTGGGGGCTTATGGGGCTTTAGTTGATGTGAATGCAATGGTGCCGGAACCGATGAAAACTCCCGACGGGAGCATTATTCCTCAACCTTTTGAAGTGACACCTGTTTACGATCCAACCTGGTCTAATTTGAGTTTAAACTGGTTTTTACTTGGATTGCACGCAATTGTTTATTTGACATTAGCATTGTGGAAACAAAAGCAGAAAGATATTTTTTAATCTCTCCACAGTCATTGCATGAATGCCACATCAAATGAAAGTATAGCGTTTTGAATCTATGAAACTCTACTCCCATCTGCTCTAGGAAAAAGGAGCCACGCAGATTATGAGATGCTTCCAATAGAAGTTGCAATTTGACTTAGACATATAATAATTTCACCCTGATACCGTATGGGAAAATAAATCCTCAAAAATTTTCAATTGTCTTCATAAAGCAGTAACTTCAACCGTTTCAGCAGTCCCTCAATTTCAGAACGTTTTTGAGGGGATAGCCTAGCCTTTGAACGTCGGAATTGTTTGGCTAGGTCGGAGATCTCAGTTTCCAATTGGTCTGGCAGTTCTGATACTTTCGTTTCCTTCACCAATTTCTGCACCTGTCTCAGGGTCAATTTTTGACCGATCGCCTTTTCTAGTAGCGCCAACCTTTCCTCCTCGGACTTTAACTTGGCTATTTCCTTCGCTTTGGTGTAATCAATATCGCCCTCACCCAGAGCTTTCAGAATTTCCGGTGGCAGTTTCAACAGTGGTAATTGATTGCTCACGAATCAATCCCACGACATTCGACCCAGAGAGTCAAATGTGGATTTGACAATTTCGGCTTCCGATGTACCCATAGCGCTATGGGTAGTTACTTTTTTCTTAGCGTCGTTTTTCATTCGGTGCAGTAGCGATCGCACCTTTTCCACTGAGTCATTTAAGTTGATAGCCAACAGCCGCAAAATCGCCTCGGTTTCTTCAATCGGGTTCAAATCCTCCCGCTGGATATTCTCAGTCAAAGCGCACTGCAAAGCCTCAGCATCGCTCATCTCCTTAACTTGAGCCGGTACCGTCTCAAGTCCCACAATTTGAGCCGCTCGATAGCGACGCTCCCCCGCTACCAACTCATACTTATCCCCCCCAATGGGACGCACAATCAAATCTTGCTGGATGCCACTGCTTTTAATACTGGCAGCCAGTTTATTGATGCCTTGCTCACTAAAATACTTTCTCGGTTGCACTTTCGAGATCACGATTTGCTTGATGGGAATTTGACGACGATCGCCAAATGTTCGGATTTGATAGTTTGGTAGAGTTTTCATCGGTCCTTTGGTAGTGCAGTGGTTTTCGGGTTTCCCTAAAATAGTTATCGGCTCGGATCGAGAAATTTATGCAATTTAGCACCCGGGTTTCCAGTCACTCTCCCCTTCCCACGCATCCAGCACAAATGGCTAGATGAGCGATCGCCTTTTCCCCAAGTTGAGTAGGTTGGGTGGAGGTACGAAACCCAACGCCACCATCTCTTAGTATGGCCTTTTTCCCCCAATTTGAGTAGGTTGGGTGGAGGTCACGAAACCCAACGCCACCATCTCTCAGTGTGAAAAAATGAGGCGATCGCCCAATTTGAGTAGGTTGGGTGGAGGTACGAAACCCAACGCCAGCATCTGTAAATGATGTTGGGTTTCACTGCGTTTCACCCAACCTACATGGCTAATTTCGATGTCTTCTAAACAAGAATACCGCGTCGAATGTAGGGGCGGGTGCCGCCGTCAGCCATCAAACACACCGGGCAGCTATATACACCCGCCCGCAGCAGCCAATTATTAATTATTAATTGTTAATTGTTAATTGTTAATTGTTTCTGACCCGCCACCAGTTCCGCCTTAGCAAAAGTCCGTCCGACAGTCTGAAAATTTCAGAAGGTTTATTGATGTATAAGCCAACTCGCCGCCAAGCGTTTCCCGGCTTTGTCGAAAGAGCGATCGCCTTGATGATAGGTGAGTGTTTGAACATATTTTACCAAGTGGCGGCGGGTTCATATATTCTGCCACCTGGTGTTTTCGATGTAGAGGTTTTGCCAATGTGTTTGAGGTGGTGGCAATATCAAAACTATCAACAATCACTCAAACATATCAGACTCATTACGTTCACCACAAAACCAACTTGAGTTTGAATTTTATGGCAACAAGTAGAGCTGTTGCAAAGTTCTCTCAATAATACTTATATAATATAAGTATTATTGAGCATCATTAATATCTTGATTAATTCTCCCAATATGTTCCTCGGGCGGTTTCTAAGCGAGTGATTTTGAAGTTTTCATCTACATGAATTTTGCCTTCATGTCGCCCAATTATTCGAGTTCGGTCGTCATTATAGTGATTTTCTACAAAAGGCGGAATTTGCCAGTTGGTAAAATCATCCCCAAGTAAATCTCTTTCCACGATGTCTTGGAAAACACTAACTACTCCGGTATGACGAGTGACAGGATTAATCGGAGTACTAATAATATTTATACCCCACACATTTAATCGTTCTGTCCAAGGATAATCAATTAAAAACGAAACATCTGCTGTTGATGATGCTGTTAGATTACCTATACTCGACGCTGAACCATCAACAAGTGATAAAGAATTTTGGGCTGCTTGATTAAATTGAGTAGGTAATTCATATGTGAATGGATCAAAAATATTCAGATCATACATTCCAAATGCTGGGTCTAATGCAACTAAATTTTTTGTGTTATCAATTCCGTCTCCAATTTCTCCTGCAAGATAAGAGCCTAAACTATGACCAATGACAGTTAAGTTTTCTCCACTATTTACTCCTGATAATTCTAGAGTTTCAATAGCCCAGTCTGCAACTCGACGAATACGCCCAGCAGGTCCGCCAGGCCCTGTAAATCTATGCGCAGATTGTTTATGCCAATCAAGTGCTAACACTTGAGCATCAGGATTTTTATCTTTGATAGTTAAGCCAAGGTTATAAATTCCATCTCCACTATTTAATGGTTGACCCTCTGTTGAGGAACCAGCCCATCCGTGAATTACAATAATAGTCTCTTTTGATGGGTCAATATTTGCTCGTTCATTTAAAGAATTACCACTAAATTCCCGAAACGCTGGAGGAGTCCCACTATGTATCCAATCGGCAAATTCAAAACTCCTCGTAGTATCAGAAAGTTTGGGCTGCCAAGTTAAATCAAAGTAAGCATTCCTTTCCTTTTCACGATACTGGACATAAATCGAATAATCACCACTTTGTTGTGGAGTAAAGGTATATGTTTTAGTATTATAAGCGGTTTCCCATTCCCAATCATTACGAGTTATAAATTCCCAATTTTCACTATCAATTGGACTAGCCGCTATTCTAAAACCATCATCTGAACGTACCGTAAACTCATATTGTTCTCCGGCTTGAAACTCATACTGAGTTAACATATTCTTGCTAAAATAATCCGAAGCAATATTTCCTATGAATCCGTCACCCAAATCAATGAAAGGTTTTCGATAATTTCCATTACCAACATCAGGACTACCCCAACCCCAATTTTCTGAAAAACCTATATTGCCATCACTTCTAACATTGGAAACGGTTTTACCTGCTACCGCTTGTGTTGCATAACGTAAATTATCTAAAGTACGATTCTCCCATTCATAAATATTAATATACCAACGATCTTGCAAGCTGGATGTTTGCAAATTTGTTAATTCACCATTGATGTCAACTGTAATATTGTCATTTATACTACGAGCAAATTCCAAACTTTCAACGTCTAAATTTTGACTTCTGACTTGCATAGCAAAAGCCAAACCAGTATCTCCTAATGATTCCTCATTACCAAGATAATCGTCTAAATAATGTCCAATTTCTTCTGTTAATACATCAGTGACAAATCTCACGTCATTTAGGGAGAATACTTCTTGACTGATATAAATAGTATTTGTATCTTTTGCGTATGCACCTTGTGCCCCGCCAATATCTGCACTAGATACAATTTCAATTGTTGGGACAATTTCTCCTAAAATAATTTGATTGATTAAATTTTGAGCAGCCTCTATGTCAACCTGTTCCCCGAAAACTGATTTAAGTTGTTCTTCTACATTAGAATTATTTACAAACGAATTTAATCTATCAAAAGCCTTGCTATATGCTTCTTCCCATAAATTCATTTCTGACAGATTTAGTGGATTATCTGTTAAGTTGGATACACCAGAAATTTCGCTTGCATAATACCTGCTATCTTGGTCTGCATTGTTGGTAGTAATATGACTATGATGCCCAAACCAGGCATAGCCTGAAGCGTCTTCTATGAGGGTATTGTTTACTGAATTGACGACATTATTTAAGGAAGGAAAAAGTTGATCCAATACAAAAATATCTTCAAGGTTATTAGTCAAAGCATAATTTTGAATGTCTGGCACAAAATCAGCATTTGCAGACGAAGAATAATTGAAATTATCAGTAATCTCTTCTGATATAACAAGATTCATTGTAGCTTCTTGGCTGTCAATATCATAAATCATGACTAATATTTCCTCAAGTATTCAATATGGTGTGAGTAAGTTTTTCCCAAATTCCAGACCAGACAACCTTAGCCACCAATTGGTACTTAAAAGGTGTAATTGTAGTGCCAAATATTTTTAATGCTGGTTCGGTCAAATTTTGGTTTTTGGTATTTACGGGATAAACTTTAACTCCAGCACCAGTATATACTCATTATCTTTATTGGCATCAAGATCGTTACAAAATTTTACGTTTACTCTCCTGATTTTTTTTCAGTAATTTCACGGATTTTACTAAAAGATTTAACATTGATAATCCTATGGTTGGAGTTTGAGGTTTGTGCTATGGAGTTAACTTGCTAATCTATGGACAAGTAACTTAAAACCTATTCTTCATAAAGCAGTAACTTCAACCGTTTCAGCAGTCCCTCAATTTCAGAACGTTTTTGAGGGGATAGACTAGCCTTTGAACGTCGGAATTGTTT
>NZ_JBIMLI010000149.1:0-12008 GCF_051859755.1 Limnospira sp. | reverse complement strand
AGGTCTCGCACCATACTTGGTATTATACCGTATTGCCGTAAAATGTTAACCTAATTTGAGATTAAATCATGCTCCCGAAATTGCCGGGTTTTTGGCTGTCACTAAAAAAAGCTCTCCTAGTTGGCTTCCTGAGACAATAGTTCTTTCAGGTTGATTGTGGCGGCGACATCATCTGGGGTGGCTTGGGAATGGCTTTTCCGCTTGGTGTAAGATATCAACGCTGGGATGGAGATGCAGATAGCGCCGTTTACCAAAGCTAACAAAAGTCCGTAAGCCATATAATGATCCATTAATACACGCTCCTAACACATCTGGTTGATATATTTTCAATCATTATCACATTATGGATAGTGAAAAAGCAATGGTTTGAGGTAAGAATTACTTGTCACTCTCATAAGTTATCTCAATCAATCAATCAATGGTTAGAGGGTGAGTATTTATACTTATTAATTGGGGTTGATTTCCGAGGATTTGAGTTAAATTAGCGACTACTAAGATGCACTGAGTTTAGCTCAGTTTAGCTAAATTTCACTATAGCACAGATGGCTGTAAAAATATCACCATTATCTGGGGACAGGTTTATAAACTCTCCCGACGGAATGATCTGGCTGAATATCGACTACTAAATGGACACGATCGCTATCTGTTAGTAGAGGATTAATAAACAATTCGGGATGTAAGGACTTCCAAAAGTATTCGACAAATTGATTGATTTCTGTGTCGGTCATTCCCGACTTACCCGATGCTTTCATCTCCTGTTCAGCTTGTGCGCGCCACTGTTTGGATAAGCGATAATCAACGGGGTTGAGAACTATTAATCTATCCAAACGTTCCCAGAGGGGTAAATACTCTTTTAATTGGTGGTTAATTTCTCGCGCAAATTGGCGATCGCTATCAGTACTAATAGGGGGTGGTGGATGATTAAACGCCTGGTCTTCTACGGGTTTACATCCCACAAACCAGCCCTCAAATAAGATGATATCAGGTGCTTCTATCTGTTGGGGTTCTATGCGATCGCCTTCTCCATTCCAGAGAGACTTATCAAACCGGGGAATAGTTATTTTTTGTCCGGGTGTAGGGTTTCGGAGTTGGTCAAGAAGTTGTATTCCGATGTCAATATCATGAGTGCCGGGGGGACCTCGCCAGATTAAACGGGGATCTTGTTCTCGCAGCCTTTGACGATCGGCGTAAGTCTTATATAAATCATCAATAGAAATACTAATGGCTTGATAGTTAAGTAGATTTAGAATCCGAGAAATGACAGTTGTAGTGGTAGTTTTTCCGGTTCCCTGTCCGCCTAAGATTCCCTGTACTAAAGGACGATTAAGAATTTGTCTTAACTGAGATAATTGCATGGCTAATGGTAGCCAAAATTCCCACAATGTGGGTAGCTGTTCCCAGAGAATCGGTAAATCTGGATTATGTTTAAGGAGCGATCGCCCTAATTTATAACGTTGTCTAATTGTAGTTTCTAGCTGTTCGTGAGTGATACCAAAAGCCGCCATGTGTGCGGGATTATTTAATTCGTGTCTCAGCAGTTGTTGCCAATGTTCGGGGGGCGGTTCGCTACCAGTTGCCAAAGATTGTAAAATTTCTATCATGATTGAATAATCTCTAAGAACCCAGTAAAAATGCCAGCAAAAATAAACTATAAGTCATGCCAATTTTCAGACTATTAAGGAGGTCTAGCCATAAAGAATTGATTTCACTGCGAGGGACTTTGCGGTAAGATAACCAACTAATCCATTCGGTGACTAGGAGGGTGATAAATGCGACGGTGACATCCCAACTTCCGGCTTGTCCAACTATTGTGGCGATCGCCACTCCCAGGAAGAAGCCAAAAAGTAGGCTAATCAATAATACGGATATCCGCCGCCAGGGGTTACGAAACCATTGCAAGGTTTGCTGGGCGATCGCATCAGTAAATCTGTTTAAACGAGTGTTTTGCATAGAAGATTATAGGCAGCGATATGTAAAATATACTGTAGGATGAAAGTATTATAACGGCGGTTGTGGCATCAACTCCCGGCATCAGCTATATTTGTTAGTCTACAGGTGTCCCAACTTGCTACCAGTCGGCTATAACACTTGTCCCAGATAACGGATTTTATGATCACTTTGACAATTTACTGAGGTTTGACCATTGAATTTGTTTGACGCACCCAATATTAATATACTTTGGGGAAACCTAATTGTCGAGGAGTTAATTCGCAATGGGGCGAGTTATTTTATTGTATCTCCTGGTTCCAGATCCACTCCTTTAACTGTGGCGATCGCTCGTTATTCCCAAGCGCAACGGCGAGTTTTTTTAGACGAAAGGGGTGCGGCGTTTCATGCGATCGGCTACGCGAGGGCGACAGGAAAGCCAGCGGTTTTGGTATCTACTTCTGGGTCGGCTGCTGCTAACTATTTCCCGGCTGTGATTGAGGCGGCTACGGATAATTTGCCGATGATTATTATCTCGGCTGACCGCCCCCCAGAATTGCGAAAAACGGGGGCTAATCAAACTATTGATCAGGTCAATCTTTATGGTGATTATGTACGTTGGAAATTTGATATACCCTGTCCTGATGAAAAGATTTCGCCGACGTTTGTTTTAACGACTATTGATCAAGCTGTTTATCGTGCCAAGCGATCGCACGGACCTGTTCACCTTAATTGTATGTTCCGCGAACCCCTCGCCCCGACTAATTCAGCGATTACATTGGGTTATACTCTCCCCCTAAAACCTTGGTTAAATAGTGGTAGGGCTTGGACAGATTACCCGATACCTATGGTCATGCAAACTGACGACAATATTCATGAAATATCGGCAATTTTAAACAACACAAAAAGAGGAATTTTAGCCCTGGGAAGATTAAACACCATGGCACAAATTCGCGGAGTTGAAAAATTTGCCCACAAGCTACAATTCCCGATTTTTGCTGATATTCGTTCAGGTTTAAGGCTGGGAAATACCATTGATAATCAGTTATTTGTAACGGATATAAGACTGAGTGACGATCGCCTAGAGACGGTGATACAAATAGGCGATCGCATTTTATCAAAACGGTTTTTAGAGTATTTAGAAACCCACCCACCCCGTTACTATATTATGATAACGGACTCACCCAGCCGCCACGACCCCGCCCATATTGTTTCCCATCGCATTGAAAGTAATATAGAAAAATTATGTGAGTCATTATTACCTCTTTTAGCGCCGAATCTTTCGGAAGATTGGCAGGATAAATTATGGCTTAAATCCCTCAAAATTCGCGAAACTATTGACAGCTATTTAACTAAAGATTCCACCTTAAATGAAATGGCGATCGCCCATTTAGTCTCCCAGCATATCCCCGCCGACAGTGGCTTATTTTTAGCCAATAGTATGCCGATTAGAGATATGGATGAATATGGAATTTATGGGGGAAATTCAGTCAGAATAGCAGCCAACCGAGGGACTAGCGGCATTGATGGAATTATCGCCTCTGCTGCTGGGTTTTGTCAGGGTTTAAATACTCCCACAACTCTGCTAATTGGCGATTTGGCATTCCTCCATGACCTCAACTCTTTATCTATGGTTAATTCCCTGAATCATCCCCTGTGGATTATAGTGATTAATAATAATGGGGGCGGGATATTTTCATTTTTACCCATTGCTAAATTTAATGATGTATTTGAAAACTACTTCGCCACTCCCCACAATCTCCAATTTGACCAGGCTGCCAAATTATTTAATCTCAACTATTTCTCACCCCCAACACCAGAGGAATTTGTGAAAGATTATCAACAGGCGATCGCCTCCCAAACTTCGGCGATTATTGAAGTGCAGACTAACCGCAAACAAAATCAAGAATTGCACCAAGAATTGGCGGACAAAATCCGCGAAATATCATGGAGGTTTTAGCCGTCGTATTCGGTGAAAATTTCTATCTCTAATGTATCTTCGTCTATGCTGATATAAAGAAGATTC
This sequence comes from Limnospira sp., assembly GCF_051859755.1. NCBI lineage: Bacteria > Bacillati > Cyanobacteriota > Cyanophyceae > Oscillatoriales > Sirenicapillariaceae > Limnospira > Limnospira sp. The sequence goes on along the minus strand of NZ_JBIMLI010000149.1, from coordinate 8,056 downwards.
GGGCGACAACAAACCTGGCAATCTTCAATATAAGACTGTTGACCTCCCGCACTAAAATCGATAAATGTGACATTACTTTCGCCACAATAGGCGCAGGTAAATTCAGCGGTATTTTGCATAATTTTCACACTCAAGTTTAGTAACATCGTGGCGATAGCGGAACATATCTTGAAGACGGGAATAAACCCACCAACTCAAGGTATTGTCAAACACGGAGCCACCTGGTAAACTAAAAGCGATCGCATCAGTTAACCGAGTGCGATTATTCACCTCCGAAAATTGGTGTCGGTGTACCCAAATAGCCATGGGACCCTGTTGCTGTTCATCAGTAAACAGTTGGTAAGGAATGCACTCAGTATGCACCGCCACCCATGGCACCGAAACTGGACCAAGAGATAGCAGAAATTCCGATCTAGCCCCCACCTGTAAACCCCCTTCCCGGCGGATAATTTCCACAGGTTGCCAAGGTGGGGTCAGCAACTCCAGGATATCAGATCGGCCGTGAAAATTCCAAACCACATCAACGGGGGCGTTAATTAGGGACGAGTATTGAAAGTGCAGCATAAAAACACCATACCAAATCAAAAGTTGTAGCAATTTTTACCAAATTATATCGAGAAATTGGTTAAGATGAAACCCATGCTATCGTTGCCATATTAAAACCCCAATTTCTATGCGTTTAGAGCAACTTCAAGCCTTTTTATCTGTTGCCGAAACCGGAAGTTTTCAAAAAGCAGCAGTCCAGTGCAACGTGACGCAATCAACGATTAGTCGCCAGGTACAGGGACTAGAAACGGAACTGGGTTTACCCCTATTTCACCGTAGCAACCAAGCTAAATTGACGGTAGGAGGTGAAAGGTTTTGGCCCTATGCGCGGAAAATTTGTCAGGCTTGGGAAAATGCCCAACAGGAATTAGCGTCATTATTAGCGGGACAGCAGGCGGAATTATGCGTGGCGGCTATTCACTCCCTTTGTGCGTCTTATCTCCCCCCAGTTTTGCAAAAGTTTTGCTATGCTTATCCTGATGTACAATTGCGGGTAACATCATTAGGAAGCGATCGCGCTTTAAAAGTGCTAAAAGATGGATTGGTTGATGTGGCACTTGTCATGAATAATCGGGCTTTTACGGCTAGTTCCGATTTATTGGTGGATATTCTCTATAAAGAACCGATACAAGTATTAATGGCAAAAAATCACCCCCTGGCGCGATATAATCATGTTCCTTGGAAGGAGTTAATTATCTATCCTCAAGTGGTATTTAAAGATGGCTATGGAATGCAGCGTTTAGTACAGGAAAGATTTGCTCAAGCTGGCGCTACTCTCAAGGCGGTTTTAGAGTTAAATACACTGGATGCTTTTCGGGGTGTAGTCCGTCAGGGAGAAGTAATTGCACTGTTACCACGTTCAGCATTAGTAGAAGCGGCGACGGATAGCAGTTTAGCGATTAGAACGATCGCACCTTTTGAAGGGACTATAAATACTAAATCAGGTTCCTTTTATAGTGGTGGATCTGACTTGAGTTGGACTCGGGAGGTTGCCATTGTCACCAGTCGCGATCGCCTGCAAATTCCCCCCATACAATATTTCTGGAAATTGGTACACGAATTAATCCCCCCAGAGGTAGACTCAGAGTTGGAAGAATTGGGGATAAAATGCTTAATTGGTTAACATCAAATAGCTAACAATTCCTAAAGGTATCCGCTTTCGATTATACTGGTTTTCTCTTCTGTTCACTACCACAACAGCAACTTAAATGAGCGATCGCTTTAGAACATTACTGAAAAAAGTGGGAAGCGGAACCCACACCAGCGCAGCCCTAACTCGCGAAGAAGCCGCCGAAGCCTTACGCATGATGTTACAGCAAGAAGCAACACCCGTACAGGTAGGGGCTTTTTTAATCGCCCACCGCATTCGGCGACCCACGGGAGAAGAATTGGCGGGAATGCTAGATGTTTATGCAGAATTAGGGCCTCATTTAACTAATGCTGTGCGTCCTCCGATGATTTTAACTCATCCCTATGATGGGCGATCGCGTACTGTTCCCATGGCTATTCTCACCGGGTTAATTCTCAGCGCCGCCGGAGTCCCAACCATTTTACATGGAGGCGATCGAATGCCGACCAAAGAGGGTATTTGTTTACATGAAATTTGGCAACAATTAGGCATAAATTGGGAAGGAATTAGCCTAATTAGAATGCAGGAAATCTTCCAGACGACAGATTTAGGATTTATTCATCTTCCCACCCATTTTCCCCTAGCCATGAACCTAGTTGGACCCCGCCGAGAAATTGGGAAACGTCCGCCTATTGCTACATTAGAGTTAATGTGGTCTCCCTATTTAGGAGATGCAACTATCGCCTGTGGCTATGTTCACCCCCCCACGGAATCAATGTTCCGAACCGCCCTAGAATTGCGAAATCAGCGGCAATTTATCACGGTTAAGGGATTAGAAGGTAGTTGCGATTTACCCCGCGATCGCACCTGTATTATCGGCATCAACCGCCCCAGTATAGACAACCCGGAAACCTCGATTTTTGAACGTCTGTTATTGCATCCCCATGATTATGGTTATGGGGGGAAAGAAGTTGCTCTTAATTCCCTAGATGAACTGATTAATAATATCAAGGCTGTCTTGGAGGGGGAACCGGGAGAGTTAATGCAGGCTGCCATTTGGAATGGGGGTTTTTATCTGTGGTGTGCGGGAGTTTGTGCGGACATAGAAACAGGTCTGAAACACGCGCAGGAGTTACTAACTCAAGGGATGGTAGCCCAGAAATTAGAAGCGATCGCCAACAGTTTATAACCACCCATACCAATGGTTTAATTATGGGGCATAATGCCCCATTTGTCAAGGTAATTAATCCACCCCTTGAATAGGTGCAAAACCTTGTCGCTGGATGTTCTCGGTAATAGTGCGAGGTTCCAAGAATTGCAGGAGATAATCAGGTCCCCCCGCCTTGGAACCGACACCAGAGAGTTTAAAGCCACCGAAGGGTTGACGGGAAACGATCGCCCCGGTAATTCCCCGGTTAATATAGAGATTTCCCACTTCAAAATCAGCCTTAGCCTTCTGAATATGAGAAGGGGTGCGAGAATACAAACCCCCAGTCAAAGCATAATTAGTCCCGTTAGCAATATCGATCGCCTCATCAAAATTTGATGCTTTAATCACCGCCAAAACCGGACCAAAAATCTCCTCTTGGGCAATTTTCGCAGTAGGAGAAACATTAACAAACACGGTCGGACCGACAAAATACCCGGTAGATGGTGCATCTAATGCGATCGCCATTTCTGCTTCTTGTTTACCCATCTCAATGTATTCTTTAATCTTGGTTTGGGCGTTATGATCAATCACCGGACCCACAAAGGTACTAGGATCAGCCGGATCACCCACATTAAGCGATCGCACCGCTTCCACCAACCGCGACACAAACACATCATAAACAGGTTCTAAAACCACCACCCGCGAACAAGCAGAACATTTTTGACCCGTATAACCAAAAGCGGAATAAACAACTCCCCCGACCGCTTGATCAAGGTCTGCACTTTCATCAACAATAATGGCATTTTTGCCACCCATTTCCGCCACTACTCGTTTAAGGTGTTTTTGTCCGGGTCGCAAAATCGCCGCCTCTGCATATATCCAACAACCCACTTCCTGAGAACCTGTAAAGGTAATCATCTGAACATCAGGATGTTTAACTAAATGAGCCCCCACGGTTGAACCCTTACTAGGGATAAATTGAAACACGCCATCAGGAACCCCAGCTTCCACCAAAATCTGGGCAATTTTCGCACCAATAATAGCAGAAGTTTCCGCAGGTTTTAACAGGGTACAATTTCCCGTGACTAAGGAAGCGACAGTCATCCCCACCGGAATAGCTAGGGGGAAATTCCAGGGAGAAATGACTAACGAGATACCACGAGGTTGATAGGAATAGCGATCGCTTTCCCCGGCTGTATCATAAATATAACCCTGGTCTAGCCGTTCCATTTCCGCCGCATAAAAAAGGCAAAAATCAATAGCTTCCGACACTTCCGCATCACACTGAGATAGGGCTTTCCCCACCTCAAACACCATCCAGGCGCATAATTCATGGCGACGTTGTTCTAGCAATTCTGCCGCCTTCCGTAATACAGCCGCGCGTCGGCTAACGGGGGTCTTTTTCCAGCTAGGAAATGTAGCTTTAGCAGCAGCGATCGCTTTTTCCGCTTGTTCAATATTAGCCAAACCAATTTTGCCGACTATTTCCGTAGGTTGAGCCGGGTTAACGGAATCCACAAAATTCTCTGTATTTTCCCATTTACCATTAATCAGAGGTAAGTAGGTTTTACCCAACTGCGATCGCACATTTCCCAAGGCAGCCAAAGCGCGATCGCGAATAATTGCATCCGCATAATCACTATCCGCCGCATTAGGAAATACAGGTTTCCAAGTCTGGTGAATTGTGCTATCATTATCACCAACAGGAGGCGCTAATAGTTCTTCTAAAGGTCGCTGTTCTGAACTTTGGCGAATAAAAGAGGAATTAGCCGTATTTTCTAACAGTCGCCGAATTAGATAAGACATCCCTGGTAGTAGTTCACCATAGGGACAATACATCCGCACTCGATAACCTTTAGCCGCCAATTGTTTGGCGAGTTGGTCTCCCATACCATAGAGAACTTGCATCTCAAAGGCGCGTTGGGGTACTTTTAGGGTTTCGGCTATAGCGATCGCTTTCGCCTGGGAACGGACGTTATGGCTACCGATAGCAGAATAAATATAGGCGTGATTTTCCAACATTAATTGGGTCAGCCTTTCGTAATTAGCATCAGTCGCAGCCTTATCATTAAATACTGGTTGCGGCCAGTCATTTTGCATCGCCTTGATAGTTTCCTGGTCCCAATAAGCACCTTTTACCAGTCTAACCGTCACCGGATATCCCCGCAATTTTGCCCATTCAATAATGCCTTCTAGGTCTTTGGCGCTATCGCGTAGGTAGGCTTGAACCGTGACACCGATATCAGTGCGATCGCGGAATTCCTCTTCCATTAACAGATTTTTGAGGATGCTTAAAGTTAGGTCCTTATAGGCGTATTGTTCCATATCAAAATGCACCGCCGCCCCAACTTCTTTCGCCCGTCTTAATAAAGTGCGGATGCGATCGCTTACTTTCTCCTCACTTCCCTTAGCATCAAGCGGGTCAAACTGCGAATAAAAAGCCGTCAATTTCACCGAAACCTGTACTCTAGGAATAGGGTTTCCGTCCGCTTCATCAATTTGGGGAACTGTTGACCACCGCTGCGCCGCCGCCGACAGTTTTTCCATTAATTCCAAGTAACTATTCAGATACGATTCCGCTTCCGTTTCCGTAATCACCGCCTCTCCTAGCAGGTCTACAGTAAAGCCTAGTTTATCTTTACGCAACCTTTCCAGAGTTTTGATAATTTGCGGAATATCCGCCCCCGCGATATATTTCTGAGCCAGCGTTTCTACAGCCGGGGCTACTGTCGTAGCTGCCATTTTCCCAGCTACCGAGTCAGGGTTAGCAAAATTAAGCAGCTTTTTCAGCGAGTCCGGGAGTTCCACCTCTTCCGCCGTCAGGTATTCCTGAAGGTGAGCCGCAATTTCCGGTTTACTCCGCAGCGCCGGTAAACAGTCGATAAAATGAAACAATTGCACCCGCAAACCGGGGTTAGACATCGCCCAGTCCAGGATTTTGTCATCAATACGCATCTGGTCCTGGATTTTACCAAACAGAGATTGTTTTTTCTGTTGGGTCGCCGCTAGAAGTTCTCGGGCGATTTCTTGGGTTTTGGGTTCGTAGGTATTATTAGATAGTTGTGCAACCACAGGTTATTGAGTATCAGAAATGGTGAACATTGATATCAGACCCGCCCTCAAACGGACGGGGACTCCCAAACCTCACGATTTGGGTTACGGCGATCTACCCCCAAAGGGACAGATTTAATCTTCTGGGGTCTAGCCGAGCCTCAACTCCTAGGGCGAGAAGCGCCGCCAAAATCTTCATGATCTTCCCCCATTTTTCGTAAAATCCCCCCTCTGCCCACTAATTTTATCATGAATCAGGAGCCACCATTCACCCGCCTTTATCCCTGGTTTGGGGCGACTGAGAGATTCCCCAACCCCTCCCCCTCTTAACTCCATTTAAATCTGCCGTTTGACATCCGCCCCAAATCGCCCAACCCTGATTAAGCTAAGGTTTCTCACCAATTCAGCGCCTCTCTACCCACACCGCCATAGTCACCCTTACTCATGCGAATCATGCGAATCATGCGAATCATGCGATCGCCACTAAATCAGTCCCAAACCCCCGCCTTAGTCATCAAATTTTCCCCAATCTCCAAATCTATGATAAAATCAAAACCATTGATTTTTATCTGGATTCCATCCCTCCCAGAAGTTCCCACTATTGCATTAATGGGACTAACTTTTGGGATACGTCTGTTATAAAAATGCTCATGTACCCCCAAAATCACCCTTATTCTAAAATTAGGGTCGGGGGCACCTTACCCTATTTTGAGGAAAACCAGATGAAATTAGCCGTAAAATAGCTTGTCATAAAAAATTTGGTTTTTTATTCCAAATCAGTAATTTTGTGTTATCATCAATTAGTTTATTGTTATCTTTCTTTAAGATATCTGGTGATTAACCGATGATAAAAAAACTTTTTTGTTCCACCCTGTCTGCTAGTTTTTTAGCAGCTACCATGTCAGGTTGCGCTCCAGTGGCTGAAACCGGGGAAGTTGCCTGCGCTGAAGTCACCGAAGCCGACATTGCAGCATTGTTCGATCGCTGGAATAGTTCCCTAGCTACCCTAGATCCTGATCAAGTAGTAGCTAACTATACCCCCACAGCCGTATTACTGCCAACTGTTTCCAACACTCCCCGCACCGACCATGAAAGCATTAGAGAATATTTTGTGGACTTTCTGCCAAATAACCCCCAAGGAGTGATTAACAGCAGGACTATTGCCATTGGTTGTAACAAGGCTCATGACGTGGGAGTTTATACCTTTACATTTACAGATGACCAAGGACAAACCACCGAAGCAGTAGCCCGCTTTTCCTATGTTTATGTCTATAAGGATGGTGAATGGTTAATTGATCATCACCATTCATCCTTAATGCCAGAAACTGTAGCTAATTAGGCTTCCCATCAAATTGCCTTCTACATTCTGGTGTATCTAGCCATCCCTTGATAATCATCGATATCACACCCATAAAAGATGGCTAAATATGAGCTTTTGATAGCCGATGCTCCAGAAATTTAACCCTCTGAGAGTGTACAGGCAAGGCAGGCCTTGTCTGTACAGCCTTTGAGTCAACCTCCCATGTATCGGGAACTATCAACCTTTCGAGCCATCCTCCGGTTTCTGAAAAACAGACGCGATCGGTTTGGCTTGCTTATCCGTTTGGGGATAAAACTTAAATTTCTCCATAGCCATACTAGCCGCTTGCACTACAGACGGATCGGGGTCTCGCAAACCCTGTTTAAGTATGGGAATCACGCGATCGCTTTTAATCATACCCAGAGCATAAATTGCCTCTTGACGCACTTGAGCGCTACTATCTTGGCTGAGTTGAGTTAAAGTAGGAATCGCTTGTTGGATTTCTGGACGTAAGCCATGGGTGCTTGCTAGTCTACCCAGAGTCGCGGCCAATTGAGTGCGTATTTCTGTATCTGCGTGTCGAGTATAGCCAACCAGGTTAGCAATAGCTGACAGGTTTTGTGACTCTCCTACTTTAGCGATCGCTATCAGCAAGTCTTCCTTCTCATGGCTGCTATGTCCAGTAACTTTCAGATTGAGAGGAGGCTTAACCGAATCTACTGCCATTAAACCATCAGCCATCACTGATTCTTCTACCTCTTCAGAAACTTCCGACACTTCCGACACCTCTGCCGCCACTTCCGCCACTTCCGCCTCTTCTGGTGTCTTCTCTGGTGTAGCCGCTTCTGTAGGTGTCTCCGAGACCATTAAACCATCAGCCATCACTGATTCTTCTACCTCTTCAGAAACTTCCGACACTTCCGACACCTCTGCCGCCACT
>NZ_JBIMLI010000148.1:0-12029 GCF_051859755.1 Limnospira sp. | reverse complement strand
GGTAGTCCCCACGCCCATTTCAGCTCTATTTCATACCCGAAGGTCTCGCACCATACTTGGTATTATACCGTATTGCCCTAAAATGTTAACCTAATTTGAGATTAAATCATGCTCTTAACTCTTAACAGGCAATAGGGGTAGGATGTGTTTCGGCATCAGTCTTAAATTCGGGTAATCTCTAAACTCTTGAGATAATCTTGGGGGTCTTCTGGGTCAAAGACCTTGCCATCAAAGAAGGTTTCGGGACCTCGAGAGGTGCTTTCGGGAATCATGTCTCCCTGGCCGATGGCTTCAGCCGCTTCTCGCCAGAGGTCTTCCCGATTTACTCGGTCCACCATGCCTTTAATATCCGCATCCGGGGGCAGATACCCCCAACGGATATTTTCAGTGAGGAACCAGAGCTCATGACTTTTGAAGGGATAGGACGCATTATCCCGCCAGTATTTCTGCATCAAATCTGGCATTTCCCTCACCTCACCGATGCCGAAATCATAAATACCCCGAGACCGGTCGATAATGTCATCAAACGGCACATTGAACCAAGCCCGGCGGGAGAGAATCTGACACATCTCCTCCACATTCTCCGGTTCACTACACCAGATTTGGGCTTCTAGGGTTCCCATCAACAACGCCCGGGCGGCTTTGGGATGTTCGTCAACCCAATCTGCCCGCATTCCTAGGGCTTTCTCAGGATGGTCTTGCCAGAGTTCCCCAGTGGTTAAGGCGTTATAGCCAATATCTTGGTTCACCAATTGCAGGGGCCAGGGTTCCCCAACACAGAAGGTATCCATATTGCCAACCCGCATATTAGCCACCATCTGGGGTGGGGGGACGACAATCGTCGAAATCTCCTGGTCTGGGTCAATCCCTCCCGCCGCCAGCCAGTAGCGAATCCAGCAGTCATGGGTTCCTCCGGGAAAGGTCATGGCGGCCCGTAAGTCTTCACCCGCAGCCCGTCGTTCAGCGAACCGTTCCTTGAGGGGGGTACTATCGACTCCAATTTCTAAATCGCGATAGTCATTGGAGAGGCAAATCCCCTGACCATTCAAATTCAGACGCGCCAAAATGTACATCGGGACTCGCCGACCATCGGTGACAATCCCCTCTGAAATCAGATAAGGCATTGGTGTGAGAATATGTGCCCCATCAATACCACCGCCCCGAGAACCCAGAACTAAATTGTCACGGGTGGTTCCCCAGGATGCTTGTTTTTCAACGGAGACATCCGTCATGCCATACTTAGCAAAAAAGCCTTTTTCCCGTCCAATAATTAGGGGAGCCGCGTCGGTTAAGGCAATAAAGCCGAGTCGTGCTGTTGGAGTTTCCGGGGCATTTTCTGGGTCAATTTCTACCTCAAATTGGGTTTGGTCATTAATCGGTCCGCAGCTATGGAGTAATAAGCTGCCAGCCGTTGCTGCACCAGCTGTAATCAGGAATTGGCGACGGTTAAATCGGGGCATTGTTTAGTTAAGAATCAACAGTGAGTTTTTAGGTTCTAATCACAGGGGATGAGTGCTTAGAGATAACATAGGGTCGGTTTGATGTTGTGTCCACAATCTAAGAAAAATCACCAGGGGTTTATGTATCGGCAACTACAATTTTTAGATTGTTTTTTATTTTACGCATTTCGGTCATGCGTAACTTGCATCTGAGTGAAAAGGACCCATGAAATAGCAGAAAAAAAGTAGCCATTGATATGATGACCCCAAGGCTAGGGCGACCCGGCAGGACAACCACAAGGGGTCGCCCCCACCTCTTCCCCCTCTCCTCCTCTGTGTCCTCTGTGGCTGAAGTGCTAACCCAGAGGTGGTTAGACCTTCTTCCCGCCATTCTGCGCCAGAGTGGCTATGCTGGAAGTTGCGGGTGCGTTCGTCTCCCCAGCGACCGATAGCCCAATCAGGATTTAACGAAAGTGGTGGGGAAGGTCGTCGCTACATTCATGGCCGTCGGCGCATCCACAGACAATAAACGAACGTCAGCAGCAACCATCCCGATACACAGCCCAAACAAGCCGACATCACCGGAGCCGGAGGAGTCTCTAAGGAGGAATTAAGCTGAATTTCCATCACCTCATTAACATAGGGTTCGACGAAATTACTATATGCGTCTTCTAAGGCGGCGCGTTGTTTGAATTTGTCTTGTAGATTAGCCATCACTGACCTCCTTTGTGTGTTTGAGATCAGTGTTTTTTTGGGCTACTGCCCAAGCAAATCCACAGGTAAAATCCTGAAATCCTTGCTACAATGGCTTTACCTGGTTTGGGCAACCCTCCCGTTTGGGCAAGTTTCCCCAAACCAGCACCAGTTTTCTATCGAGGGTCGTCATGGTGGGAAAATCGGGTCAGCCTTTCAAAAAAAGCCGCAAGTATGGAGAAAGCGCGGAGGACTTGCAAGACCGTCTGGACTTCGTGGCGGCGTTGCTGGCTTGGGATGATAAGGAGATCACGATTCCCCCAGACTCACTCAAGGCACAGTTTGAACTGGAGTGGGTGAAAGAGGACGAGTTGAGGGTGTCTGGCATCCTTGAGCAAAAACAGCGCAATGGACAGATTAAGCGGATAGAAAAGGGGATTACTAAGAAGGAGTTAGGGATTTTATTAGAAACCTATCGCCAGAAACCGATTTTGGAAGCGGCGAGGGATGAACTGATTCAAAATGCCTTGGCTTGCCTTCGAGATTTGGGGATTCTGAAGGAGCATGAATCAGCCAAAAATCAAGGATATTGGAAGTTTTCGCTCTGTCTCAAACATCAAACCAAGAGAGAAGAGAACCTACAGGTTATTCGAGATAAATGGAAAGAGTCCTTTGGGGAACTGCCTGAACCTAACCATCCGCCCCAACTCACGGCGACGCTCAACCGCTGCATTTTAGGACTCAAAGGCGACTATCAACAGGCGCAACAGCAACTCACGGAAATCACCACTACCCTGCAAAACCGCCTCAAGGATAAAACCCTCTCGATTACCAAGGTTGAGGAAGGCAGTATTATCCTGATTGTGGAGAGTTCCCAAACCGGGTATGAGCAACTTAAACGCCTGATTGGACAAGAGATTGCTGGGTTCCCGGTGGAATATGCGATCGATGAATGGCAAGATATTTGCCGTCGGATGTTACTGGACCGGAAACCGTTAAGCAGTAATACGGTTATCGGTCAGGTTTATGGCGATCGCAATTTAATTGATGAGGATTTATTTGTCGATTTAGCCCTAGTGAAACCGAAACGGAGTCAGCACCCAAAACACCCCCAAGAGATTGACCCGGAAAAAGGTTCGGACTTGTACAATCGGGAGGAAGTCGAGAAACGGTTTGCTTACCGAGAGTTTCTCGAAGAAGTGATTAGTCAACGCACGGAGAAACGTCTTGCCATTATTGGGGAACCGGGGGCGGGAAAAACCACGTTACTCCAGAAATTAGCCTTTTGGTTATTACAAGCAACCGATGATTTAGTGGTGTGGGTATCCTTGGCAGAATTGGGCAGTCAACCCCTGGGAGAGTATTTAGAGCAAAAATGGCTCACCGAGGCATTGAGGCAGTCCAGAGAGGAAATTAAAGCCGACTGGGGGAATAAATTTGAGGGGGGTGCAGTCTGGTTACTGTTGGATGGCTTGGATGAGATGAGCCAGACGGACCTACAGGGGTTAAATTTCCGAGGTTGGGTGACGGATGCGCGGATGATTGTCACCTGTCGCTTGAATTTGTGGCAAGCGAACCCCAGCCAGTTACAGGGGTTTCAAACCTATCTCACCCAACCGTTTCAGGATGAACAAATGCAGGAGTTTATCCGGCGCTGGTTTCGGGGGTTGGTGGCGGAGGGTGAGGATGTCCAGTTGGCGGAATCGTTGTGGTCAGAGTTGCAAGAGTCGGGGAAAGAACGGATTAAGGATTTATGCCGCAATCCCCTGCGGTTAACGTTGTTATGTGCGACTTGGAAGGTGGAGGATGCGCTACCGGAAACGATGGCGGACTTGTATGGGGGGTTTGTGGAGTCCGTCTATGGGTGGAAGGAAACGGCTTTTCCGGTGACGGAGGAGGAAAAGGAACAGTTAAATGCGGCTTTGGGAGAGTTGGCGAAGGCATCCCTAGAGGGGGAAACGAGTCGCTTTCGGTTAACTCATCGGTTGGTGTGTGAGCATTTGGGGAAACCGAAGTCAAAGGGGTCGTTGTTTCCTCTGGCGTTAAAGTTAGGTTGGTTGAATGAGGTGGGGGTGGCAGAGGAAAATCCCCGTGAGAAGGTGTATGGGTTTTATCATGCGACGTTTCAGGAGTATTTGGCGGCGTTGGCGGTGGAGGATTGGGATTATTTTCTGCCGAAGGATCATGTTGACTGTCCGGTGGAGGGGAAGCGGTATCGGATTTTTGAACCGCAGTGGAAGCAGGTGATTTTGTTGTGGTTGGGGCGTTGGGATGTTGCTGCTAATGACAAGCTAGAATTTGTGATTAAGTTGGCAACTTTTAATGATAAATGCCGAAACTTGTATCGGGTTAAATCTAATTTTTTAGCAGTTGAGGGTATTTCTCAGTTGAAAGATATTGATATGCTAATTCCCTATAAAGAATATAATCAATTTTCCCTAACTTTGGCATTAATTGACAAATTAGTAGGAGTAGCGTTGTGGGATTTTGATGTGGAACCGAAGAGGTGGAGTATTTATAAGGCCTGTCTTCAACAAGATGCCAGAGAGATATTGAAAAGAACGACAAGAACTAAAGTTATTGCAATTCTTGAGATAAAATTAAACTCAATATCAATTTCCTATTCTCTGAACTCTGTTTTCAAGGGAAAAGCACAGTCAGAGATAGAAGCTGAATTGAAGAAAATATGCCCTGACACGGTAATGGCTGATTTGGCTGCTAATAATATGCGCTGCTTAAAAGAAATGAGTATTTACCTTGAAAACCTACATGGTTATGAGGGGGCAGGTCAAATCTTTTTAGATTTTATTGGATTTTTATGGGAGTTAGAACCTCAAAATAAGCTAATTATTTCTAGTTTATCCTCTCTAATTGAAACTACTGAGAATCTGGGGACGAGACGAGACGCAATTAATCGGCTAGAGATTATTGATCCCCATCATCCTGCTTTTGTGCAGGCTTTAATCAAAACTCTTGCAACTGATCCCGATCCTGAGAGGCGTAATCGTGCTGCTCAGATTCTAGGAATAATTAATCCCGGAGATCCTCTTGTTGTGAATTGGTTATTAGATATACTTAAAGCGAATCAACATCAAGAAAATTACCGCTCGCAGATAGCTTATCATCTGGGTCTAGTCGATCCGGGAAATATCCAAGCTCAGGCTATTTTGCTCGAAATTGTCGAAACAACTCAAAATGAAGATATTCGTTGGCACTTAGCTAACTGTTTAGAGAGATATGAGCCAGGTAATCCTGGTGCGATCGCAGTTTTGTTAAAAATTATTGAAACTACTGACGATGAAGAGGTTATTCGTGATGCTTTTTCAAGTTTACTAAAAATTGGCAAAGAACATCCTGATGCGATCGCGGGTTTGCTGAAAATCATCGAGAATACTGATAATCAGTATGTTTGCTGTGATGCTATTCGTAATTTACGACATATTGGTATCAAAAGCAATAATTCTGATGCCATGAAAATCTTATTAAAAATTATTGAATCAACTGATAATAAAGATATTTTTGCATCGTCAATCAGCCATTTAAAAGATTTTTATCAAGGTAATTTCGATGCCATTATGAAGACTTTTATAAAAATTATTGAAACAACCGATAATGAAGATATTTTTCAGAGTGTACTTTGGTCTTTAGGTAACATTGGCAAAAAACATGATAGTGCAGTGATTTCGGATTTATTCAAAAGACTTGAAGACATAAAAAATGAAAATATTATTGGTAATATATGTTATAGTTTGCATGATATAGAAAAAGAAAAGCGTAATGTAGTTATTTCTGGTTTTTGTCAAATAATCAAAGGCGGTAAATTTTCTTTTGAAGTTCCCTATTATTTACACAAGATTGACCCTGAAAATCCTCATGTAATTCCTGCATTGGTCAGAGTTATCGAAACTACTGATAATGAAGATACTTGTTGTGAAGCGGCGCGGTATTTACACAAAATTGACCCAGGAAACCCTCATGTGATTCCTGCATTGGTCAGAGTTATCGAAACTACTGATAATGAAGATACTTGTTGTGAAGCGGCGCGGTATTTACACAAAATTGACCCAGGAAACCCTCATGTGATTCCTGCATTGGTCAGAGTTATCGAAACCACAGATAATGAAGATACTGCTGGCATAGCAATTGGGACTTTTAGCATCTTTGAATGTAATCATCCAGAGGCAATCAGTGTATTAAGCAAGCTCATTCAATCAATCAACAATACACAACTACTTGAGACAGCGGCTCTTAGTTTAGGGACAATCGATCCTGGAAACACTCAAGCTATCATTACATTAATCAAAATAAATGAAATAAATGGGTCTAGTTTTTTGCCATATCGCATTAGAAAATTTATAAAATCGTGGGAAGGAAACAATCAAGCGATTGCAGGACTTCTGGGAATTCTTGAAACTGCTGACGATAGTAAAACTTTAACCTTTGTCAGCAAGATGTTAGAGGAAGTTGGTAAGGGTAACTATCTGGCAATATCTGGATTAATGAAAATTTTACAAACTAATATAAATCAGAAAATTTGTGGATATGCAGCCTATAGCTTGGCGAAAATCGACCCCAAAAACTACTTGGTCATTCCAGAGTTATTAAAAGCTCTTGAAACTAATCAAGAAGAAGATATTCAATGGCAACTAGCTTTGCAGTTAGGCAAAGTTGATCCTAGCAATCAACGAGCGACTGAGTATTTAGTTGGTATCATAGGCGCTAATGATAGTCAGGATATTTTAAAAGAAATTAATTGGCATTTAAAGGAGGTAGAGTGGGGTAGTCATTTTGGAATTAGTGTCATTGTAAAATTATTGAAAATTTCCAGAGACAAGCCGCATGAAGAATCACCTATCAGTCATATTCGCTTTTACCAAACCTTTGAGGGTATTTGCCACGGAAGCACATTGGCAACCTCTCGGTTAATCGAATTGATTCAATCTGACTACTTAGAAGGTGATTATTCTTTGTATTTTGAGTATCTAAAGAGAACTATTGCTAACCAGGAACAAAAAGAAATGATAATTTCTGCTCTTCACTCCCATCTCAGCGATGAAACCTATAGAGACAACTTTAACCTTTATTTAGAGTGTTATAAACTCTTCTGGAACTGTGCCGAAAATCTCTCCTATCCCGAATTTTACCAAGCATGGCACAATCCCCCCACCACTCCCCATCCCGAAGTCACCGAACAAACCCCCCATAGCGGCGAACAAACTTTCGCCTCTCCCCTCACCTGGGAATCCCTGCAACACCTGCCCCTGTATTGCCTCAACGCCGACCTCCTCGCTGACGAAACCCGCGAACGGGAAATCGCCCTCACCCTCAGCGAACTGATTTGGGAAATCACCTGTCCCGACGAAGACCCCCCGGAACCCGCCACCCCCGCAGAACTGCGCCGCCACCTCAAAACCCTAAAACGCCGTAACCTCCTCCCCCACGGTGCCATCCTCTTCGGTAGCGAAACGGTTTCCACCCCGACCCAACCCACCCCAGAACTCATGGCCTTTTGCCAAAAACTGACCGGGGTAATTGCTGTAGCCTTCCTCACGGAGGAACCCCTAGAAGCGCCGTTAAAAGGCTTTCCCCCCAATCAACCGAATCTGATATCTGCCATTGAAAGTTGGTTAGGGGAGAGTGTACATAGGGGTTCTCCCTGAAACTTAGGATAAAATTGGAATTGACCTTAAAACCTGATTTTGGGTAACGAAGCGGACTGAACTGTTATGAATACCCTAGCTCAAGAAATTCTCAAAAACTTTGATGATTTGCCGACTACAGAACAACAGGCGATTCTCCTACGGAGACGCTTCGCGAACGCAGCAGAAATACTCAAGCGCGTTATCAATTTTGACGTTCCCCCTTTGACCGATGAGGATTTAGTCCTCAATGCAGAAGAACTGTTTTTAGCCTTAGATGAGCAAGAGGCAGATTATGAGTAGTCCTAACCGGGGAGAAGTCTGGCTTGTGGATTGAGGTTACACCGCCAAGGTTAGGCTACCCCCGGACCCGCCACCCCGCTTGAAATGCGCTGCCACCTCAAAACCCTCAAACGCGCCCCACCTCCTCCCCCACGGAGCCATCCTCTTTGGCGGCGAATTTCCACCCCGACCCAACCCACCCTAAAAGCGATCGCGAAGCGTCTCCGTAGGAGAGTACGATTTCTCACCTCAGAACCCCTAGAAGCGCCATTAAAAGGCTTTCCGCCCAATCAACGGAATCTGATATCTGCGATCGAAACCTGGTTAGGGGAGATTTGATCACCCAAGAAACCCGGTTTCTGCGAGAGTTTCTGCTACAAACCCGATATTTTGCTAGAAACCCGGTTTCTGAAATTTTAGGTTAAAATATCCTTTCATAGACAAAAAGAGGAAACAAGAGAAATTGCCACTCAACTCACTATTGAACTCGAACCTGACCTAGCTGAAAACTGCAAATCATAACGAACCATGCTTACCCTAGAAATAGCCATCCAAAAAATTCAACAATTGCCCCCTGAACAATGGCAAAAGTTACTTGAATTCATCGAATTCTTAGAATATCAATCTAGCCACCAGAAAACAGCGCCCAAAACCATAGAAAACCCTGAAGTTTCATTCGCAGAAGCAGCGAAAGAATTTATGGGCTGTCTCGATAGTGATTTAGAGGATTTGTCCCACAATCCTCAATATTTAGAAGGATTAGGTGAAGAATGAGTCCAAAAATCATTGTAGACACGGGAGTTTTAATTGCTTTTCTGTTGCCCAAGGATAAATTTCATTCTTGGGCTGTTAACGAATTATCCAAAATTACCGCCCCCGTCATCACCAATGAATCCGTCATCACAGAAGCCTGTTTTCTGGCCCGAAGAATTCATCAAGGACAAGCAACTATCTTAAAATTAATCAAACAAGGACATCTGGTTATACCCTTCACCTTAATCCAAGAAATAGAAGCGATAGAGAGCCTCATGCAACGCTATGTTTCAGTCCCTATGTCGTTAGCCGATGCCTGTTTAGTGAGGATGAGTGAAATGTATGAAGATAGCCAAATTATTACCCTAGATAGTGATTTTACCATCTATCGAAAACACAGAAACCAAACGATTCCGATTATTATGCCACTGGATAATTAAGGCGATCGCTCATGACCTCAATTCCTGAAAAATGATTCTAATCGGATTAGCAATATCCTTCAGTAGTTGCCCAACAACCTGGAACGATATAAGGAGACATTGCCTTGCTCACCTCCGAACCCCTAGAAGCGCCGTTAAAAGGCTTTCCCCCCAATCAACCGAATCTGATATCTGCGATCGAAACCTGGTTAGAGGAAATTTGAGAAACCGGTTTTCTGCGACAGTTTCACCTACAAATCAGAGATTGGGATAGAAACCCAGTTTCTGGCTACTTAATACACCTCATCATGGCTGCCCATATCAACAAATACAGCTTTTTCATCCTCTGTAAAATAGAATAACACTCTCTCATCATAACCCACACTGAAACTCCATAAATCTTTCAACTTACCCGATAGTTTGTGCGTCTTTAAAGTAGGGTCAAATGGATCGAGGATAAACAAGTCTAACTTTTGCCAAAACCTTGTTTCTAAATCCTGATTGCCTTTAATTTTCTTTTTAAAAGCCCGTTTAAAAGCAGAGCTAAAACTAACTTCCATAATTATTCTTCAATCATCTTCTTCAATTTATCAATCTGGTTGGAGAACTTAAGATTTCCTTGTTTTTCTTCCTGCTGGGCTACTTGGAAATTCTTATAAATATTGTCACGAGATTCTTCACGAAGATATTGCTGTAACAACATTGAAATTTCTTGTTTTTCATCGATAGAAAGACCTTTTATTGCTTCAACTACATCATTAAATCTCATCATTGACTAAGCCTCACGGTACTGACTTACTTTGAATGATATTCTATTTTGCCATAAACCAACCGACACCCCAGCCTTCCTCACGGACGAACTCTTAGAATTGCCTCAACGCCGACATCCTCGCCAACGAAACCCGCGAACGGGAAATCGCCCTCACCCTGGCTCGAACTGATTTGGGACATCACTCGTCCCGACGAAGACCCCGCAGAACTGCGATCGCCACCTCAAAACCCTCAAACGCGCCCCACCTCCTCCCCCACTGTGCCATTCTCTTCGGTAGCGAATTTCCACCCCGACCCAACCCACCCCAGAAGCGATCGCGAAGCGTCTGGGCAGGAGAATCGCCTTTTGCCAAAAACTGACGGGGGTAATTGCGTTCCGGAAGCGTCTGGGTAGGAGAATCGCATTTCTCACCTCAGAACCCCTAGAAGCGCCGTTAAAAGGCTTTCCCCCCAATCAACCGAATCTGATATCGGCGATCGAAACTTGGTTAGGGGAGATTTGAAAGTTACCGTTTTTTAGGTTAAAATTTCCATAAGGTGATAAACGAAAAGGGAGACATAATGAAAATTGCCACTCAATTAACTGACGAACAAGTACAAAAATTGGCTTTTATTCAACAAAAAACTCAACAAAATTCCGATGAAGTTTTAGGAGCTGCTCTTGATTATTATTATCGAAAACTCTTGACGACTTCTACCAGTCATATAGAGAACTTTAGTAAAATTGGCTTTGTTGGTTGTATTGAAGCCGAACCTGACCTAGCCGAAAACTGCGAATCAATATTAATGCAAGAAATTAATACTGAACAATGATTATTGTTGATACCGGGTTTTGGGTTGCCTTAGCCAACAAAAATGATAACTACCATGAAGCCGCTAAACAAACGTTTAGTCAATATCATGAACCGCTGATTACCACATGGTGTGTTGTCACCGAAACCTGCTACTTTCTACAAAATCGTCGCGGAGTCCAAGCTTCGGTTACGTTTATTAGTGCCATATCTGAGGGATTATTCCAAGTTTTTGAAATTAAGCCTAACCAGATTACTAGACTCAAATATTTGATGAATAAATATCGCGATGTTCCCATGGATTTAGCTGACGCATCCCTGGTTTTGTTGGCAGAAGAATATAAAACTGGACGAATTTTATCATTAGATGTTAAGGATTTTAGTATTTATCAATGGAATAATAACAATTATTTTGAGAATCTTTTCAGATCTTAATAGCAAAGCACGACATGGTAAAATCGCCTTCCTCACCTCCGAACCCCTAGAAGCGCCCTTAAAAGGCTTTCCCCCCAATCAACCGAATCTGATATCTGCGATCGAAACCTGGTTAGGGGAGATTTGAGAATATTGGTTTCTATAACTCTCGATTTTAGAGCATCTCGTTTACTCTGATGCCTTACCAGCCCAGCTATAATTTCTACAACAACGACAGAGGTAAAACTGTGTCCAACCTAAAAGAAATTGAACAAGCAATTCTCTCCCTGCCATCCCATGAGTTTGAAAAACTAAAACAATGGTTCTTTGATTTGGATTATCAACGGTGGGATGAACAGATAGAACAGGATATTGCCGAGGGTCGTTTAGAAGCCCTCGCTCAAGAGGCGATCGCGGAGTTTGTATCTGGACATTGCCGAGAACTCTGATGCACTATACCACTCGACGATTTTGGCAATGTTACCATGCTTTACCGGAAGCTGTACAAACAACTGCCGATGAATGCTACAACTTACTCAAATCTGACCCGTCTCATCCGTCTCTCCATTTCAAAAAACTGGGGAAAAGGTATTGGTCGGTTAGAGTAATCCAATTTTCCCCGGTACTTTGAGATAGTCTCCTGCAAACTTAACGTTGGCAGGATAACTCAAAGCCTG
This sequence comes from Limnospira sp., assembly GCF_051859755.1. Classification (NCBI taxonomy): domain Bacteria; kingdom Bacillati; phylum Cyanobacteriota; class Cyanophyceae; order Oscillatoriales; family Sirenicapillariaceae; genus Limnospira; species Limnospira sp. The sequence continues at coordinate 151 of NZ_JBIMLI010000148.1, read as the reverse complement.
CCGACCATGCTTTGATTTGAAACGGGGTAACTGCGCCCGTTGTAGCCACGGCACAGATTAAGTCTTCAACTAAGGCCATAATTTGGAAATAGTCAGCATAGGCTTGATAGACTTCAATGGAGGTAAATTCTGGGTTATGGGTGCTATCAAT
>NZ_JBIMLI010000147.1:0-12059 GCF_051859755.1 Limnospira sp. | reverse complement strand
CATTTCACCTTTTTCTTTTGACCGGAGCGTATCAAACTAGTTCGCTGCTTACTGATGACGGTGGTTCAAGCCAGACATTCGGTTTCCCTAATCATGGATGGTTGGCAGTGGTCGCATCTTGGTAGTGAGTTCTACCTCACGCCTTCCGTTCCCCGCTTCAATCCTGGAGTTATGATTTCCAAAACTGGGGGTGGCTAACGCCGTTACTCTCTACTCCCTGCTATATCATGGAGTCTACACTCTCCAATCAAAACAGTTTGTTTATGACCTTGAGTCCCCTGCCTTGTTTGGAAGGTTGTCTTTCCAAACGTTGGGACATATAAACAGTTATGGGGATGGTCAGGAGCGAGATCCTTATATTCAACCAAGGGGCTGAAATTCCCACCAGGAGGTTATTTCGGGTATCTCAACCCTATTTCATGCCTGAACGTCTCGCACCAACATTATCAGAAAATCATAATAATATTTAGTATTTGAGACTTACAGCCATATAGTTATCTGTTGAGAGATTATATTCTCCAGGCGATCGCTATATAAATCCCCCCTTCCAGCTATAATCTAGCTAGGCTATTATTGACAACCCAGACATCTACATCTGTAGGAAATTACCCCCATTGATGAATGTCCTAGTATCCGATAGATAATGGCTAGAGTATTTCACCATAGTAATATTTGGGAAAAAATTGATGATGAACACACCTAATTTTTTGTCAATTCAATCCTGGAAACAGTCAGAATTTTGGCTGATGGCGATCGCCGCCGGTTTAATGTCAATTCACCTCACCCTAATTTATCATCGTAATAACGTCAGTTTTTTGGCACTAAGTATCATGTTTTGGCTATCTGCATCTTCCTTGGTATGGGAGAAAATCCAGGAATTAGCAAAGCAAACCAGCAGCCCCTGGGCCACCTTATTAGGGATGCTAATAATTGCCATAGTGTTGCTAAAAAGCGCTACCCGTCCTACTTCTAACTGGTTAGGGATTTCGCCATTTATATCAGCCCTGGGCTGGACACTAATAGCTTCCGGTTTTAGTGGCTTTCGGGAATACTGGCGGGAACTAACAATCTTATTTTTTCTGGGTGTTCCCAAAGTATTTATTTGGCCGTTAGTAGATATTTCAGGTATTACCGCTAAATTTGCCGCCTTAATTTTATGGTACGCTGGGGCTGATGTTTCTCTGGATAAATTTAACGTCATGCTACCGGAGGGAGGAGTGAGTGTCAATATGGGATGTTCCGGGTTAGAAGGAATGTTTTACCTGTTAGGATTATCAGTGCTATTTCTGGTGATGTTTCCCCTAGAGGTACTCTGGAAAAAAATTATTATTCCCGTGGTAGCAGTATTAATTAGTTTTGTAGTCAATGGATTTCGGATTGTCTTATTAGCTGTGCTGGCTAATGCCCAAAAACCCGAAGCAGTTGATTACTGGCACGTCGGAGAAGGTTCTCTGATATTTTCTATGATTTCGGTGGCATTGTTTGGCTGTTTTTGTTGGTTTATGATTAAACAGGATACACCACCAACTAATCAAGACACCCTCAGCCCATAAATGTTATGAAAATCTGGGAAAATTTGCGAATTTCATTACTTGTGCTAACATTTGGGGGAGTAGTTATAGTTCTAGGAAAATCAATCCTAGAGCCCCAGAAAACTACTGAACAAGTTGTCGAACTCTTTACCTTTCCGGCGATCATCCCCTTACCTGGATGGCAGCATCAGGAAAGTGAAGCACTGACAGAACCCTGGGGAAATACTTATCGTTATCAGCAGAATGATAAAATTCTACAGATAGAAATGCGATATGTTGATCATCCTCATCCCAATGAAAAACTGTTTCGCCAGTATGATCCGAGGGATGCTTCTGTTACGGCACAATTTCCGACACTAACTCGCACCAATAATACAGGTTCCTATAGCCTTTCGGTTGACAATTACCGTGTCTACCTTCGATCTTGTATTAATCCACGATCGCCTAGTGCTATCACCTACGAACAGTTCATTCAAAACCGCTATACCTATGACTTACACTTTTCCCGACTTATACCAGTTATCATGGGAGCAGAACCCCTAAGAGATCACCGATGTTTGTGGTCTCATTTATCACTGCCAATTTCCAATAATTCTTTTGAGGAAACTTACCCAATTTTAGAGGAAGTTTGGCAAGTGTGGTATCAGTGGTGGCATCCTCGTTTCCCTCGACTTGAGCGCTGATTATACCCGTTCTCAATTTACCAACTTTTAAACCTATGACTCAATCTGATGGCAAGCCTCTTAATGATAAAATAGAGGTACTTTGGAAGTTCAGCTCTAACCTGTTAAAAACTATTCCTCCCCTGCGAGCGGTTGGCTACGGGTTATTATTTTTATCAATGCTAGATTTGCTCACCATTATACTTCCTCCCCAACTTATGAACCCGGTTTGGGAGTTTCAAACTATGGGGGGGATTGTGGAAAGGTCTGCTGTTCCTCTCATTTCTCTGGTGTTTATTTTCTTTGGGGAACGCAATTTACGAGGTCGATTTGAAGAACCTTTGTTAATGTTCATGTCCTGGTTTTCCTTACTGTTAGGTGTACTATTTATTTTAATGGTTCCCCTAGGGATTTTCAACACTCTGAGAATTGAGCAACAAAGCAGTGAGCAAATTGATAGTCAAGTGGAACAACGCATCACGGATATTCAAACGGTTCAGCAGCAGTTAGAACAGACCACATCAGAAGACCAAATGCGGGAACTTATCAGCCGTCTGGATACCCAAGGACGCTCTCCTGATATTCAAAACCGGGAACAGGTGAACCAAATTAAAGAAGAGCTTTCTGGTTTTCTGTCTACTACGGCGCAAAGGACTCAAATTGAAGCAGAACAAACCCGCAGAAACCGCAGAATTACCCTCTTCAAAAATTCGGTTAAGTGGAATATAGGGGCTTTGGTTTCCGGTGTCTTATTTGTGACTATTTGGAGAGGAACAGCTTGGGCTAGGAAAAAAGTTTAAGCAGTTACTCAGCGACTATTAAACGGGGGAAGAACTAGACGATCGCATGGGTATCAACTTGGAGGAAATCCGAGAAATTAGTGCGATCGCATCTTCTTCTAAAGATTGATAATTAGAAGGGAAAGGATAACGCCCTTGTCTATCAGCTTTCAGATAAACAAAATCACAGACAGCCCGCCGGAAATTAGTCTGATTATTAATCTTTAATTGGTCTATACATACTCCGGTCAGTGTAGCTTGCTCAAAATTTGTATGGAAAGCTAAAGCATTTGACAAATTTACTTCTTCGAGGTTAGCGCGAGTTAAATTAGCATTTTCCAGGTTAGCCGACCGTAAGTCTGTACCTAATAAATTAGCACTTAATAGATTAGCTTTACACCATTTAGTTTCACTGGCGATCGCTCCCATTAATTGCGATCGGTAAAGATTTGCGCCACTAAAATCAGCACCCTGAATATCAGCACCTCGAAAATCTACACCCACCAAATGAGCATTAGTAAAATTGACATTTCGCAAGTCAGCACCTTTAAAACTTGACCCTTGCAAATAAGCCCCAGTAAAATCAGCCTCTTTCAAATAACTACCATCAAAATGAGCTTGATCACCCTCAACATTTTGGAAACTTCCCTTTAAACAATAGGCTCCTTTTAAATCCGTATCTGTGAGGTTAGTTTCTCTAAAATTAATCCCTTTGAGATACATTCCTTTGAGGTTAGCATTCATCAGATCCGGCTGTACTTCCGGGTAATCTTCTCGCCATTTGTTCCAAAATGCAACCCCTCGTCTCAAGCAGGTTAACTGTTCCTGGTTTACCACTGTTAAGCCACCCCCTAATTTAGATTCTACTGAATATTCAGGAATTTTAAAAGTTGCTAATTGGGACATACATACTACCCTCAATTTATGGGATTATTTGTAGTTATAAAACATATCTGAGGCGATCATATCATCAATTTTATTTATATAAAAATAAATTATGGATGGTTGGAGATATATATAGGGAGCCATATCAATCTAATTTCCCCTTCAGCTAAATGGTATATATACTTAATAGGTGTGGGAGTTAGTTGTTGAAGTAATTTTAAGCAATTTTCATACTTAAATTTACACTGATGAGTGTAGCACCCTAATGGCCTAGAAAACATCTACCTAGAGAATGATGATCGCCTCAGATATAATTGCTAGTATCGCTAACTTTAAATTAATCCTCACAGCCATGATTATACAGTTGTTAATATTACATTAACCACAGCACACAACCAGGTTGAACCGTAGTAACAATGGCTCAATCAGCACCCGGTAGGGATAGTGGTGACTTTTTACTAAAAAGTGGGCCTTTTTATTGACATTGCCTAAATCGATGATTAGACTGGTGTTAAATACAGAAAAACTACAGCCATATGAGGGGTGAATCACCCTACCGAGGCTGTAGTAAAAAGCGATCGCGTACCGTGCGCGTAGCAGGTACTCTCCATCGTAATTTAGTGAGGAATTTCAAGATATGGAAGCTGTTCTCATTGGTGTTATCTTACTAGGATTAATATGGCGAACGGAACCCGCTCCAGCCAAAAAACCAGCACCTCCCAAGCGATTTTATGTTGACAAGAAAATTCTCAAAAGGGTTACCACCAACAGCAAAGTCCCCGCCGACTGGGGGGATCCAGATGATGATTAGGATTGAATTTCCAGTTAATTATACCCACTTAATCATGATTAATGAGACCAGATAAAACCTCAGATATTTTGATTTTTGGCAGGGATAAATCAGCTTAATTTTGCTGTATTTGGCATCTCTAAATTGCCAATAATAATTGACATAATCAACCCGGTGGGTGAGGTATAGGGTGCAGCCCGAACCGGGTTAATGTGCAAGTATCGGTTAATTAATCATCAGAAAGTAAACTAGCTAATAATGCTTTTTGGGCGTGCATTCGGTTTTCCGCCTGGTCCCAAACCCGCGATCGCACACCTTCAATTACCCCATCAGTAATTTCCTGATCTCGATGAGCAGGTAAACAATGGAGAACGATCGCATCATCATCAGCCTTAGCTAATAGACTGTCATTCACCTGAAAAGGCATAAATAAAGGAATACGATCATCCGCCTCACTCTCCTGACCCATACTCGCCCAAACATCAGTATATAACACATGAGATTTCTGGACAGCTTCAGCGGGGTCATCGGTAATAATCACCTCAGTTTTACCAGCAGCGATCGCCTTAGCCTGTTCGACAATTTCGGGATTTGGCGGATACTGAGATGGGGTAGCAATTCTAATATTCATCCCCACCATAGCACAGCCCAAAAGCAGAGAATGAGCCATATTATTAGCCCCATCTCCCAAATAAGTTAAAGTCAGTCCAGCCATGCGATTAAAACATTCTTGAACCGTCATCAAATCTGCCAAAACTTGACAAGGATGCTCCCGATCTGTGAGAGCATTAATTACCGGAATTTCCGCATAACTAGCAAAAGTTTCCAAATCCTTTTGTTCAAAAGTCCGAATAGCGATCGCATCTAAATATCGACCCAATACCCGCGCCGTATCAACCAAAGGTTCCCCCCGACTCACCTGGGTAACACTAGGGTTTAAATCAATGATATGTCCCCCCAATTGATACATAGCCACTGAAAAACTGACACGGGTTCGAGTCGAAGCCTTAGAAAACATCAACCCCAAAACCTTCCTTCGCTGTAGTTTCCGCATTCCCGACTTTAACTGAATCGCCAAAGATAAAACCGAGTGTAACTCAGCCACAGTCAAATCAGCCAAACTCAGCAAATCTCGTCCTTTTAATGATTCCATAATTGCTCCTAATTATTTGAATATGGCGATCGCCCCATCGAGCAAATCACATCCCTGCTGAACCGTCTCCACCTTAGCCAGTTGTTCCCGCAGTTCATTTGCTCCTGGGAAACCTTTAGCATACCAAGTCATGTGTTTACGAGACTGATAAATACCACGCTGACCTTTGTACACCCAAAGTGCTTGTAAATGTTCCTTCGCACATTCTAAACGTTCAACCACCGTCGGCGCTGTCTTCATCTGGCCAGTTTTCAGGAAATAATCAATTTCCCCCACCAAAAACGGATAACCCAGAGTTCCCCGAGAACACATAACTCCATCAGCGCCAGTTTCCTGTAAACACTGAACCGCCGAGGACACCGAGACAATATCCCCATTAGCAATTACTGGAATCGATACATTCTGCTTGACCCTAGCGATCCATTCCCAGTTAGCTTTCCCTGTATAACCCTGAGCGCGAGTGCGTCCGTGAATGGTCAGCATTTGCGCTCCCGCATTTTCCATGCGTTTGCTAAAATCTAGGATATTGATTTCGTCCTCATCCCAACCTAAACGAGTTTTTACAGTGATGGGAACTGATACAGCTTCGTTAAGCGATCGCACTATTTTCTCAGCGATTTCCGGTTGTCGTAACAGCGAAGAACCGCCGCCATTTTTAGTAATTTTATTCACCGGACAACCCATATTCACATCAATAGTATCCGCCCCTTCTTCCACAGCTTTTCGCGCCGCCTCCACTAAAAAATCTGGGCGACAATCAAATAATTGAATACTAATCGGGCGTTCTCCTGGGTCAATTTCCATCAGAATTGGTAACTCCCGCACATGAATAATTTGGGAAGCGTGTACCATCTCTGTATACATCATCGAATTGGGAGCATAGCGCCTCACCAAGCGCCGAAATACCAAATCTGTCACCCCTGACAGAGGCGATTGTAACACCCTACTGTTTACCTCTAATTTACCAATTTTTAGGGGTGAGGATAGCCGTTCTTTTAATTCAGCAGATAGGGCAGACATAGCAGGCAGACAATTAAGCAAATCAAACTTTCATTATACACTAATATATAATAAACTGCAATCATTCATAAATCCTTGGGGCGGTCATTTACCAGCCAGCCACAGACAACCGGGAGGGGTTTCTGTGGTAGATGAGACCCCGTGGATCAACCCCCACTGTTATAGTTATAGGAGTCGCCATACCAGATTACAATCTAAATTGTTACAATTATATCTCTTGTGGTTTACCATACCGCCATCATTCCCTGGAACCTCTAATTAGGAGAAATTACAGATGATTCAAATGCGTAAGCGTTCAACTCCCTGGATTCAACAAAAGTCACGTTTGATTATTGCTGGAATTGGTGCTTTTGGTGCTGCTATTACCTCTTATCTAACCATACAAGCACTACAGGAAGGACCGACTAGCTGTCCTACAGAAGGCTGTGAGAGTGTCCTAGACAGTCCCTATGCCGAAGTTTTTGGCTTACCTCTGGCTTTGTTTGGCTTTCTGGCTTATGTCTATATGATTGCTATGGCGGTTATCCCACTATTGATTAGTTCAGAAACTCAGACAACTTGGCGGAAGAAAGCCGAAAATTACACCTGGATACTGATGTTTATAGGTGGGTGTTCTATGGCGATTTTCAGTAGCTATTTGATGTATATCATGGCTTTTGAAATTCAATCGATTTGCTGGTTTTGTATCGGTTCGGCGATCGCCTCTTTCAGCCTGTTAGCATTAACTATTATTGGCCGTAATTGGGAAGATATCGGTCAACTGGTTTTTTTAGGTGTCATTGTCGCTATGGTTACTATAATTAGCACTCTGGCTATTTATGCTCCCATTAATAACCCCTCCCTCACTGATGGTAGTCAAAATTCTTACAATATCACCTCAGTTTCTAATCCAGATAATATCTCCCTAGCTCAACATTTAACTAATGTGGGTGCTGCGATGTATGGTGCTTACTGGTGTAATTTCTGTCAACAACAAAAACAGTTATTTGGTAGGCAAGCTATCAATTATCTTACCTATATTGAATGCGACCCCGCTGGAGAAAACCCCCAACCGGATCTGTGTCAAGCTAAGGGTATTCCCGGATATCCAGCTTGGGAAATTAACGGCGAATTACATCCGTGGTTAATTTCTTTAGAACGTTTAGCTGAATTAAGTGGTTACACGGGTTCCCGTAATTTTGGGAATTCCTAAAAAAGCAGCTTGGTCGGGTGCGTCAGAATAGGTCAATCCCAATCATTACCCAATTCTTAAAAACTGACGCACCTATAATTCTGGGTCTACAATAGAACCCATAAATAAAATAGTGCGAGTTTGATTATCGCGAATGGCTACGAAAAATGGACGATTTACCACCATTGAGAATGGTTCAGTTATGGAGGGGGTACTTTCTGATAATATCGTAACTGAAGTGACAGCAGCGGCTTCTGTTCCCTCCTCATTAACCTCTACAAAAGTCTTATGTTTAACCTCAGAAATGCGTACATTGTTATCTAAAGTCATATTAGAAAAATCAGCTTGATTCGGGTGAAAAGCTATATCCATCCCCATGGATTTCAAACTATCGTTTAAACCGACTTCATACTCCAGTTTAAACCGGGGGAGTCGGAGCGAACCTGGTCGCGATCGCATTTGATTAATCCACTCTTCCCACTGGGTAGCATTCAACCGTGTATAAAAGCGATCAATGCTCACATTTTCACGGGGGAGAAATACATATAAACTAAATCTAGCATCATCACCGTAGGGAATGCTAATCCCTTGAAAATCAGAGTTTTCTAGATACAAATAATTACCAAATTTAAACATCAGGGGATGAATTTTCTGGCTACCATCAATCAGGGTAAAAGGCTGTGATTCGGTGCGTTCTTCGTCAAATTGTTCCGACCATCTCCCCTTAAAATATATGGCATTAATTAGATACAGAATAGTTTGATTGGGGATAGTTTGGACAATCTGAGCAATTTTGCCATTAGTTTCCTGTTTAACCCAATCATTAATTTGGGATGGCGTATCAGGACTACTAAAATCAACTGCTGTGAGTTTAGCCTGATAAAACTGATTTACCCTATCCAGAAAATCTGGTAAGAAAAAAGCAGATTCATGTAACCACAGAGAATTAGCAATATTAATTTGCACATCTTGATTAATGGCTGAAATTGAGTTATTGAGAGCCAAATTTGCCTGATTGAGTTCTGCTAAACTGATACCCTGAACTTGCAAAGTTTCAGCGATCGCCTCTTGAGTAGTTCCCGCCGCTCCATTATAGGTCATAGCCATAGCATTAGTAATACTCGCCGGAGAAATAAAAATATTTTCCTGACTTTGATGCTGATAAACATGATCAAACAGCTTAAACGCAAAACCGGTGTAAGCCGCCGCGACTTGGTAATTAATCCTCATATTTTCCGTAGTTTGATGTGCGCTTAAATCCGATGTTAAATGGGAATCTGGAATTTGATCAACAGCCCAACCACTGACTGCCACCATGACAGCCGTGGCTATTAATAATCCGATGTATTGGCAAGAATTAGCCCATAATTTTTTCATAAAATAACCTCAAATCATTGGGCAGCGATCCTGTCTAAAGATCTACTATTATTGATATCTATGTAGTCATCAAAAATCCGCCAATTATCGCATCCAAATATCTCTCTCGATCCCAGCCTTAGCCCCAGCCAGGTAGGAGTTAAGGTCCCAGGGGAGTTGGGGGGAGTCGGGGAGGACTCAGCCATTTCTGTAGTGAAGGTGGAAAAAGCGATCGCGGTTAGGGGGGTAAGAGATGGGACAATTGCTGCCCAAGATGCCACTAATTTAACCTTCATAGAGCCAGTAAATAATGATTATTTGTTAACGGAAATTGCCCTAGGGAGGATAATTTATGCTATCATGTGGCTATAATTGTGGCATAGTTCCCAACTTAATGGGAAATGTTATAAAGTACCGACAGTTTTATGTCCATTAGTCTCCCAGCTAAGATTGAAGCGATTTTGTACCTGAAAGGTCAAGCCTTGTCCTTGTCCGAGATTGTACAATTAGCTCAATGCGATCGCGCCGAAGCAGAAGAGGCCATAATTCAACTAATGTCAGATTATGCCCACCGGGATACTGCCTTAGAAATTGTGGAAACCAAGAAAGGTTACAGCCTGCAACTGCGCCAAGCCTACGGGGAACTAATGCACACCCTAGTACCACCAGAATTAGGTGTAGGGGCTTTACGGACTTTAGCAGCGATCGCCCTTAATGGTGGCATTACCCAAACCGATCTCGTAGAATTACGAGGTTCGGGGGCTTATCAGCACGTTCAGGAACTGGTAGAATTAGAATTTGTCACCAAACGACGACAACCCCAAGCCCGTTCCTATTGGTTACAGGTAAGTAAAAAATTCCATCAATACTTTCAACTAGACCAACTTCCCCAGCAACTGTCGCTAAATTTAAAAGCAAATTTGCCCGAAGATACCACAGCATCCAGTTAAATCGACTAAACTAGAAGTAAAGTACAGCAGACACTAACAAGTCACCTCATGGTTTTTAACTCCGACTTTCATTCGTCTAATGACCAAGAAATCTCTGAGAACCCCCTGTTGCACTATCTACAACATCAACATCCCGATGTTTTAGCCCACATTGCTCAATCAGCCAGTCCAGAGATCAAAGAAATAATTTCCCGCAATGTCCAAGGTCTGGTAGGCGTTTTACCCTCAGATGACTTCGACGTACAAATCACAACCAATAGAGACAACCTGGCTGGCTTACTAGCTTCAGCCATGATGACTGGTTATTTTCTCCGTCAGATGGAGCAACGTATGCACCTGGAGGAAAATATATCCAGGACCGCGTCTTCGCGTTCCCAATCAACTAAACCAGAACGGGATTAACCGGATTAACCGGATTAACGGGTAATAGTAATTTACCCAAAAATCAGTCAACTCCTGATAGGGCGGAGTCTGGAGCTGCAGCCATCTGCACTTTCATGGTTTCGATTTTTCCAAGGCGGTCAATCTCAATTTCCAACTCTTGTCCCACTAGGGTCAATTGTATTTGCTCTTGGACTTGGGTGGGGGTGCTAACCGGGGTTCCGGCGACTCGATTAATGATATCTCCCCGTTGAATACCAGCATTAGCGGCGGGTGAACCTTCGACCACCCGAACCACCAACACTCCCCGATCCTTAGTCAGTTTAAGATTAAGTTGCTGATCCATCTCGTCCTTAATGGTGGGGTTAAGGGCTACCATTTTCACCCCTAGGAAGGAATGGTCTGCTCTTCCGTTATCAAATAATTGATTAGCAATTCGCAGGGCGGTTTCAATAGGGATAGCAAAGCCCAAACCTTGAGCATTAGAACGAATAGCGGTATTAATGCCAATAACTTGACCCCGATCATTTAACAGGGGACCTCCTGAGTTACCAGGGTTAATAGCAGCATCAGTTTGAATAAAGCGCACCCGTTTATTAGGGATACCGACCTGAGAACTCGATCGCCCGATCGCACTAATAATTCCCACAGTTACGGTATTATCCAAACCGAGGGGATTACCAATAGCGATCGCCCACTGACCGGGAATCAACCCCTCAGAAACACCAATAGGGGCTGTAGGTAGGTCTTGGGCTTCAATTTTGACCACAGCAATATCAGTTAACTCATCGACCCCCCTCACCTGACCTTGAAACACGCGACCATCGTTAAGAGTGACACGGACTATATTAGCCCCATCAACGACATGAGCATTAGTAATCAGACGACCATCAGAACTGATAATAAATCCAGAACCAGTTCCCCGCTGCAACCGTTCAGAGTCCTGGGGAATGCGATCGCCAAAAAATCGTTTAAACAGGGGATGATTCAAAGCATCTGGTAAATTCTTAGAAGCAGTCCGCACAGCATCAATACGAATAACCGAGTGTCCTACCTTTTGTACAGCTTCAGCGATAAAATTGGAATTACTGCGAGCAGCAATAGGACTCTGACGGTAGTAGGGTTGAGTTTCCGGGGACACTTCTCGAACCACGGGGACGGCGGGAGAATTAGTCACCAGATGATTAGCATACAAATAGCGACCACCGATTAAACCAGTACCGCCCCCGATCGAAAGTAGGGCCAGATACACGGTTAGCTGCCTAAAAGATAAATCCATGTTTAAATATTCCGACCGGATCGATATCTGATACATTTACGCGACATTTATCCGGCTATTGCCTGACAATGCGACGATAGCACTATTACCCGTTAAGGTAA
>NZ_JBIMLI010000146.1:0-12252 GCF_051859755.1 Limnospira sp. | reverse complement strand
AAGGTCTCGCACCATACTTGGTATTATACCGTATTGCCGTCAAATGTTAACCTAATTTGAGATTAAATCATGCTCCAGAAGCGATCGACGAAGACCTTGAGCAAGGTGATCCTTTTTTTCGGGTTCCTGAGTCCATAATGCAGTATTTTTACAGCAATCGTGACCAATTAACCCTTTGTCCCGGTGGTACTTCTTTCCCCTTTCAAGTCGGTTCCTTTGCTTATCCTTTGGGAACTCAGGGATATTTGGTACAATTACTCTGCTTTCAAACAGCCTACCAAAATAATTATAATTTCTTTGTCTATCGAGAAACTAATCAGGGTGTTAAGGTCTCGCGGGTTAAATTACCATCATTTGAAATCAACTCTAGTGGTCAAAGGGTAGAAACTCAGATTGATGAGGTCGTCGGTTTGGTTGATTATGACCCTATTCAGGGTGTTTTAACTGTCTTTACCAAATATCGGGGTATAGGAGATTGTGGATCTTTTGCTAAATATCAATGGGATCAAGTCGATTTTAAGGCGATCGAATATCGAGAAAAGTCTGATTGTGATGGTAATTTTGTCGAGCCAGAAAATTACCCCCAAATTTATCCCTAATCTCCTCTATAATCCCTTTTGATGAATTCACCCTCTCCTATCAACCTGTTTCTCGAACCTCCTCAAAAAATAAAACCCGGCATAAAACCGGGTTAAATTAATTATTTAAAAACCCATCTCTGAGTTAACATAAGTTAACTACACAGCCACAGCTTTTTTAGAAGTTGCACTCAAAGCACCACTAGCATATTTAGCCGCGAACTCGTCGAGAGTTTGAACTTTAATCTTGTCAGCATTACCAGCAGTTCCGAACTGTTGATAGCGATCGGCGCAAACCTTCTGCATATACTTGATAGAAGGCTTCATGAAGTGGCGGGGGTCAAAGTTAGAAGGATCTTTAGCCGCAGCTTCACGAATAGCAGCAGTAATCGCCAAACGGTTGTCAGTATCAATGTTCACTTTCCGAACACCACTCTTGATACCTTTCTGGATTTCTTCAACCGGAACACCGTAAGTTTCAGGAATTTGACCACCGTATTGGTTGATCAAAGCAATCAGATCTTCGGGAACAGAAGAAGAACCGTGCATCACCAAGTGGGTATTTGGTAAACGGCGGTGGATTTCTTCAATGCGGCTGATTGCCAAAATTTCCCCAGTCGGTTTACGGGAGAACTTATAAGCACCGTGGCTAGTTCCAATGGCTACAGCCAAAGCATCAACCTGAGTACGTTCTACAAATTCAACCGCTTGATCGGGGTCGGTCAGCAATTGGTCGCGAGTCAGGACACCTTCCGCGCCGTGACCATCTTCCTTGTCACCCATACCAGTTTCCAGAGAACCCAAGCAACCCAGTTCGCCTTCTACACTCACACCAATGGAGTGAGCTACATTAACCACTTCAGCAGTTACCCGCACATTGTACTCGAAATCAGAGGGGGTCTTGGCATCAGCTTCCAGAGACCCATCCATCATCACACTGGTAAAGCCATGACGCATTGCAGAATAGCAAGTGGCGGGGGAATTTCCATGATCCTGGTGCATAGCCACAGGGATATGAGGATAGGTTTCCACCGCCGCCAAGATCAGGTGGCGCAGGAAGTTTTCACCAGCATAAGAGCGAGCACCACGAGATGCTTGCAGGATCACGGGGCTGTTGGTTTCATGAGCAGCTTGCATGATCGATTGGATCTGCTCCATGTTGTTAACGTTGTAGGCCGGGATGCCATAATCATTCTCAGCAGCATGATCTAGCAGCAACCGCATCGGTACTATCGCCATAAAGTCTCCTCCTAAGTCTTCTTAATCTCTAATTGAGGTTTTGATTAAAACAATCTTAAAACAATTTTACGATTTATGCCTAATTGTATCAAGTTATGTTTACTGAACTACCCGAGGCTGAATCTCAAACTACAGCCTGGGCTTCCTACCCACCAAACCGAGTATAGCAGTTTTTCCTCGCTATTTACTGCCCTGTCAGGTGTATCCATCATACCATCAACGATGAATCTGTCAATTTTCCGCCCATCGTAGCTGGCTTACCGCCGCCCCCCCCTCAGTGGAAAGCGACTAATCCCGACGCTCCCCTATCGGCGCGGAGCTAATTACGCAATTATCACTGGAAACACAGTGCGAATGGGTCGCCCGGGACTCGAACCCGGAACTAATCGGTTAAAAGCCGAGTACTCTACCATTGAGTTAGCGACCCTCGTGAGTGGTTTTTGTAATCTCACACAGTTTTCTATAGTAGCATAGCTAATTTTGGTTGTCAAACATTTTTTATAAAAAAGTTGCCATAAGGTAAACTACCATCTCGCAACTGGTTCCCGGCTTTAGGTGAGTTAGCAGTTTTCCGGTGTTCATAGCGTTTCTCGGTGCAGTCCAAGGTTCGAGACAAACATAATCCTTACCCTTGACGGTCCAAAAGACTACACGGGAATAAGCTGCACTGTAGTTGAGGGATAATCTTAAATTGCGACTTAAATCAGTCATGGTCGCTCCTAATCCGGTCAAAGGCCCAAAAATCCCATCGATTTCTTCGACATTAGGATCAAAGTAACCTCGAAAATCGTGGAGACTCTGGGTGGGTTGGTCCCAATACTGCATGGCTGGAATGTGAAAACGCAGTTGACTTTTATCTGGGACCCAGAAATAAGGATGTAAACCGGCTGAAAAAGGCATGGACTCAGGGGGCATACTGTTCACTAACCCTGATAGATTAGTGTAACGCTGGAAAATCTCTAGTCCGTTTCCCTTGAGGGTATAGGTAAACTCTAATTCAAAGTCAAAGGGATATAGCGATCGCGTTTCCTCATTGCTAGTTAACCCTAGAGTAATGGAGGCGGCGTTGGTTTCGTCTTGTTTTCTTACGCTCCAGGGTAAATCACGAGCAAAGCCATGCTGTTTTAGCCCATATTCCCGGTCTTGGTGAGTATAACTATTATCGGGTAAATTTCCACAGATGGGAAACAGAATCGGAATACCACCCCGGACGGTCAAACTGGGGTCAGCAAACCTTTCCTCATCCATATATAGCAGTTCTTCACCTTTAACTGACCAGCGAGTAATTAACCCACCCCTTTCCGGTACTACCTCCAGACAGGACTCTGCCTTATGGTCACATAGGGTATAGGTCTTATATTGTTTTTGGTTAAGTGCGATCGCAAACACAGTAATTTATTCTTCCTTGGGAATTTAGTAGAGTTTGTCGGGTGCCGTCACACAGTGATAATTTTCATGATCTTCCTCGGAGAAACCCCATCCCGCAAGTGGAGTGGGGCTGTTGACGAAACACGACAAATGACATGGGGTGACGCACGCTGACATTGTTGAAAGTTTTAGATCCTGACCAATAAACCTCTAACACCCTAGTTGAGGAAGACGAATAGCCTCACCACTATGAGCCAGAGGAGAAACCCTATCGGTTTTAGCGATCGACTGATCACATTTAGCTTGGCGGTGAGACCCGGCTGTTAAATAGCCGGAAATTTCCGACTGGGAATCATTGTAGCTGCCTTCTGAAGTTCTCGCTTCAGGTTGAGGGAGAGAAATAAAAGGTTCGGTAATAAAAGGAGTTTTGATAAAAGGCTGCAACTGCTTGGACTCCCCAGAAGTTTCCGACCATGGGGTTGTCGGCTGATCAGCATCAACGGAAGATTCACTATCCGCATCATCTAAGATAATAGTAGTTGATTCTTCATTCCTCGATAACCCAGGGGACAAAGTTTCCTGATGTACTTCAGGAGTAGTTATAGCATCACTCAAAGCGGGTTCAGTAGAACGAGCCTTCAGGACTACCTGGTACGGCATCGGCTGATCAAAAATCCGGGAAATGCGCTCAATATGGCGTAAAGTAGCCTTGGCGCTTTCCCCTTGCATTACACGAGCCTGATATCCTCGCACCTCAACGGGTAAAAATTCCACCTTCATTTTCCGATTTTGCTTTAGTGAAACCCTTAAAATGGCTGTATCGTAATCACTGCGATTGTTACCACCAAAAATAAAATTTCCCAAGGAATAAACAATTGGTCTGCCTTTATATATCTCGGCACCCTGAAGAACCTGGGGATGATGTCCAATCACCACATCGGCTCCCTGGTCAATGGTATAGCGACCCAGATCAATTTGCCAATCTCCGGGATAATCAGAAAGTTCAACTCCCCAGTGATAATTAACAATTACCCAGTCTACCTGGTCACGCACAGCTTTAATATCTGCGGCGATCTGTTCATTATCACGAGAGTTAGTTCCCGCCCGATTTTCCCCGGCCGCATTCAAATCAGCATCATAATAGCCAAAATAAGCGATCCGCTGTCCTTTTACCTCAATAATTTTCGGTCGTCGCGCTTCGACGATATCCCGCCCTGCTCCGATCGCATGAATACCGGCTTGCTGCAAGGTTTCCAGAGTTTCCACCAGTCCCGCTTCTTCGTAATCCATGATATGGTTATTGGCTAAATTGACCAGATCGATGCCACCTTCTGTTAATACCTTAACTGCTTCTGGATCAGCTTTAAAATTAAATTGTCGATTAGGGCGAGCGAGGGTTGCTCTCGTCAGAGGATTTTCCAAGTTCACCATAGCTAGATCCGCATCCCGATATTCCTGTAGTTCGGAAAAAGCCCAACTATAATTATCACCAACTTTCTGAGCAAAGGAACCAGCCAGGTTGACATCTCCCCCAAACATTAATGTTACGGTAGGGTCCTCTGGATTTAATACATTTTCATGTTGAATCACGGGGATAGTTTCTAAAGCTGCCCGCACCTGATTAGGTCTAGTGACTGGGGGAGATGTCATCGCTACCTGACCCGACTGCCTCCGCTCGTCTCGACGGGAATAGGTCATAGCTTGAGCATCCCGACCAATTACCTCATAATAACTCACCCAACATCCCAGAACTAAAGTAGCGGTTACTGAGGTCATTAGCAGCAAGGTCCGCAGGGTTTTAAAGTCCAGGCGAGTCCCTTTTCGTCTATGGAAATGTTGACGCGCGGCGGGTGTGACAATACGAACGGACTGGTTCCACAGGATATCTGGTTCACCCATGAAGCGACCGGCAATTTTTACCCCCAAGACCTGGGGAGAGTTCAGCTTCCACAGGACATGACAAATATATTTAATAATTCTCTCGGCGATCGGTTCTTGTTGAAACTCCACCAGCACCTGCAAACATCCTTTGCGATCGGGGATGACCCGCGCCTGTATCCCCTGGGGGGCTAGGTAGCTATTAATCAGATAGGCGATCGCCCGAAAATCACCCGATCGCGCGAGGTCAAATACTGTAGGTTGGGATAAATTTTGTGCGTAAACCATAATTGAGATCTTTTTCCGGCTAGATTAATAACTTCCCGCCTCCGCATGGATCGGAGTGATACCGAAATTTGTGATTACACTGTATAATAATAAGCAATGATGCGCTATTAATAAAATTACACAGATGGGATTCAGTCAAACATCAGGTACAATAAGCGCGCATGGATGACTTATAATCATCCCCATCAGACCAACGCCTTAATATGGCGATTTGACCTAGCCAGCGAACTTCTCAGGATTAAGTTAAAAATGCTACATCGCAAGATCTATCAACTTTGTTGTGATGGCCGCGAAGTCTGCATCTTTTTGCGGGACCAGCAAAGGTGGATCGAAAAAGCCCATATTCTTGATATCGAGGGGGATTTGGTCACGCTGCGCTACGAAACAGAAGAAGATGACGAAGTGTCTTCTTGGGAAGAAATCGTGCGCCTCGAGAGCATCGGATCTATTAGTCAAAAGTTGGCATCAGTTCCCCGTGGCTATTTCGAGCTACAGGTATCTGATGAATGTCCAGAAGCCGAGCAACTGCGTAACCCTTCCACCGACTCCGATCGCGAATAGTCCCTTCTGTTACTGGTCTCGGGGGGCTAACGGCTCAAACACCGGACAGTAACCCTCTGGGGTGACTTTAAAGCCATATAAAGCCGAAACTGGGTTCCAACAACGCCCGCTTCGGTAATATTGGCAATTCCCGCAACAGTCTAAGTCTGATGGCATTGTGCGATCGCTCTGACTGCTGAGAAATTCCCGCTGGGAAATTCCCCGCAAAACTAACTCTTCCCCCTGCCATCTGGCCTCCACAATTCCCGTATCTGCAAAGGTAGACCACCGTGGATCGACAGACAAAGCATTGGGTAGGGTAATATTTAACTCGGTAGCCGACTCGGTTAACTCCCCCTGATAATGGGTTTCTGGGAGGGTCGGTTGTAGAAAAGTCTCCCCAATGGGTAATGGGACCTGTGCGCCTGCTGCTGGGTAATGCAATTGGTAGCGGTTCCGCAATTCGTCTAAATTGGTTAAATCCGCTAAATAAATAGGAGAACCATGCACAAAAATCACGTGCTGGGGTCGCAGGTTATGAATCAGTTGGGTAGTTCCTGGACCGTCGCAATGTTCGGCCAGAAAATAGCTTTCTAACAAAATTTCTCCAGAATTGACCAAGGTTGATATTTCCCTGGTGTGTCCGGGAGTTTCTGATAAAAATAACGTCCACAACCGAGGACGATAGCGCAAATACTGTTCAATATCCGTCTCGTCATCTACAATCACAATACAGGGGGATTGCTCCAGTTCTGGCAACAATTCGGGGGAGAGGCGACGGACACGAGGCTTGATTCGCTCATCCCAAAATAGTGGCTGATGTTGGGCAAAGTTCTGTATATTCGCTGGGAAGTGGGGTAGCAGTTCCAAATATATATCGCACCCGGTTTGGACTTGGCCATCAACCCAAATGTCAATATCCCTACCTGTGAAGTAGTGGTGGGAACGCAGTAGCATTAATAATTCCTGACCTAACCCTAATGCTGGGGTGGGAATTAGTACGGAATAACCAGAGGCGATCGCTCGATAAATTCTTTCGGCTAGTTGGTTTTCTAATTGGCGGCGGTGGGGATAGCGTGCAGTTCCATAGCTCCCTTCCAAAATTAGCACATCCGGCTTGAGTCCCCGCAACTCCCCTAGGGGTAGACCCTCCACTAATCGAGAATTGGATAGGAAAAAATCCCCCGTATAAAATAACTTGTAGGTGCGATTCGGTGCATTATATTTCAGCAGCATACAAGTCGCGCCGGGCAGGTGACCAGCAGGAAATAGGGTGATGCTTAGTCCTTCCTTCAGTCGGACTTCTGTTCGCAGCGGTAGGGGTTGGCAAAATTTCGGCATTTGCCCTGATGACAGTTCCTCTGGCCAGTTGATGGGTAACAATTGGCTAGTAACATCACTGGCATAAATTGGTAACTCTGGACAGCTTTCATGTAGTGCCAACAAACCCCTAACATGATCCGCATGAGCATGGGAACAAATCACCAAGTCAGCTATAGATGCTTGGGAAGATGTTAGCAGTGGGGAAATATCCCGCAAACCACAATCAAGCAAAATGTGATGGGGCCCCATGCGTAACAACAAACATACCCCATCATTTTCGTGTCCAACACTATAGGGAAAACACTCGAGATCAATCACGGTGATTTGAAATAATTGTCGGATGCGTGCTAAGACAATGTTAAGAAGTATCTCACATTTTAATCTTAAATTGTGGGAACCTGCTATGTCCATTTTTGATTGTGGCGTGGTACGGCGATCGCATTATCGGGCGCATTATCGGGCGGGTTGTCGGGTGCGTTGTCGGGCGGGTTTACTAGGCTAACCCCTGTGAACCGAACACGCTACGGCGGAACCCGCCCCTACCATGGCGTGGTGCTGGTTATCGGGTGGGTTCTGGGGCGGGTTTACTAGGCTAACCCCTGTGAACCGAACACGCTACGGCGGAACCCGCCCCTACCATAACTTTCTCTCAGGCGATCGCATCGTGAATTTTATTTTTGTAACAAAATGTTAAGAAATGTTGCAAAAAATTTTTTTTGGGGGGGGTAGGTTGCTTTTGCTTGTGACTTCTGTTATTATTTCAAATAATGGGAATATTTGCAATTTTAAAATTTACGCAAATTATCGATTATTAAAAAAGATTATGTCAATACTATAGCATCAGTTTCCGTATATTGTCAACCCCCCCTATAGGGTTATTTTAACGGTGAATCCAACCATTAATGGTAAATCGGCTATCCTCGAACCTCCCAGAAGGACAGAAAACTGGGAGAACTTCGTGTTTCATGCGACTATCAAAAAAGATGATACTGTTATGGCGAGGTTCCACTGTAACAAACTGTTCACCAATCGTATAACCATCACCATTAATGTAGGTGGGATAAATCCTTAAATCTCCACCATAGAAGGCTTTTGGCTGTTCATAGAAATAGTAGACGTATGTTAAAACTCGATTGGCAATTTTTTCGCCATCCATGTCTTGATGGATATAATAATAATCTCCATGGTTATGGGCTGTCATTTGCATTTCCACCCAGGAAACCAAAAAAGTCGGTAAGTTAAGTTGGGCTAAGATTTGCGGTCTAATTTGCAGAATTTTATGTCTGATTTTGTTGTAGTATTCATCAAAGTTTTGCACCAGTAAAACCGAAGATTTGCGGGTATTTTCTTCCTTGTTGGCGACTCCAGACGGGAAAAACTTATCATGATTTTGGAAGGCTATCTTAAAGGTTTCTGCTTGTTCTTCGGGTGATAAAAAGTTGTCAACCTGGATAAAGTTGGCTTCTAATAACCTAGGGGTGTCTGTGGTGCTAGTCTCAGCAACTTCGGGATCATCATTAGAATTTTGGGGGCGATTTAATTGATGATAGACACCAGAGATATCCAAAATTTTTAAGGCTATTTCGACTCTTTCAGATAGAGATATTTCAGAACTATTTAGGGCGTTTTCGACTAAAGTTAGAGAATCTGATAATAAATTATCTAGGCGTTTTTCTGAGGCGATCGCTTTATTGAGGAGAGGGGGTAACTGGTCATTCACAACTTATTTAATCCTCCGATTGGCTGGCATTTTATTTACTACTAATTAATCTGGAATTGCTGAACGCTTATAGATAAAAACTCAACCAGGTTTTTGATGTGTTAGTCTTCCCCCCGCCGCAGCCAACCGTTTAGGGTAAAACGACCGTCTTTAAAGTTGGGGGAATTACAACTAACAGGGATGACCTCGTGTTTGCAACGGCTATCAAAAAACACGATACTATTATTAATGGGTTCAATAGTCTTAAAGGTCTCTTTGTTGTAGGCGACACCATTGCGTAACTCGGTTTCATAAAGTCGCAGTTGTCCGCCCGTAAAGGCCTTGGGTTCGTCATAAAAATAATAGACATAAGTGATGGTGCGAGTTTTGGTTTTGGCACTACTAGAGTCATTATGAATCTTATAATATCCACCATTGTGGTGGGCGGTTAGCTGCATTTCCACTTCTGCGACGGTAAAAGGGGGATGTTTCAACTGAGATAATACCTGCGGTAAAGTTTCTAAAATGCGACCTTTCATAAATTTATAGTATTCGGGGAACTTAGTCGCATATAGAATCGACGATTCTCGGTAGTTGACAGCCCCGGTTGTAGTTGTGGATGCCACAAATTGGTCAGCGGAAGCGATCGCTATTTGTAAAGCCTGTTTATTTTCTGAGGGAGACAAGAAATTTTCCATCTGAACATAACTACCCAAAACTAGGGGAGAGTCGGGGATATTAACATTAACAGATGGTAAAGTTTGACGGAGATCACTCCCCGTCGCTTCCAGGATTTTCAGAGCGATCGCCGCCCGGTCTAAAGGGGAAACTTCCCGGTCTTGTAACAGAGACTCTAACACATCAATAGACCGATCCACTAATCTTTGTAGTCGTGGTGATGTGACATTTAAAGATTTCCGATTTAAGCGATCGCCATTCATAGTCTTACCATAGCACGAACATTAGCCCTCAACTTGCCAAAAAAGTTGTCCTACCATACACAAAGTATTTGACAATCAGTATAATCCATAAGTTAACATTCTCAATTATCCAGATTACCATCACTCTATGCTACCACTAGCGATCGCTCCCCTAATCCTGTCAGTCACCCCCCCGCCGCCAGTAGTCATCACCCGACCCCAAGAAGTGCGTCCCCTTCCTGGTCAACTAGATAATATTCCAGTGTTCAATAGCAATAGCCCGGAAGTTGTACCAGTCGAGGGTATCTTACTATCAACCTTTCCCCCCGAAGGTAAAACCCAAACCAATGCCCATCTTAACTTTCCCTTTGACGGTAGGTTCGACATTTTTGCCCATCATATCGCTCGACCTACCGACCCCGAAGACTTACGCACCCTATATCTGGGCTTATTAGCTTACAACCCCACCAGCGAACCGGTCACCTTAGAGATATTACAAGCAGCCAGCTATCTCAGCCAACCAGACGCACCATTTATCCCCTTACCCCCCGTATTAGACAACAATGATGGGACAGTATTTGCAGGTCCAGGAAGTCGAGTCATGGGGGAGATTTTGCGAGTAGGGGGACAGTCATCACCTCCCGACCAAGTAATCATTCCACCACAGCAGTTTCAGATGGTCTTTAAAGCCCCTATTCCGGTAAAAACATTAGAACCACCTCTCAATGGGCGATCGCTTCTTATGCGGCTCCAGAGTAGCGGTGCAGTGCATATAGCTAGTCTAGCTCAATTTGCCATCCAAAACCCCGACGGTAGCGAATCTAGCCCCGCCCTAGAATCATGGGTAGAATTATTGCAGAATGGTTCTCTAGTAACTCCCCGCGACCTAGCGCCCACCCCCCCGAATAGTCCAGAGAACATCATTTATGGTCGAGTTGCTGGAGTCGCCCTAGGTTCAGTCTGGAAAGCCGAGATAACTAACCTAACCATTCCCGAACCCGGTCAAGCCATTTCCTATATTTTCAGTTCCCTACCTGGAGGTAAATTAGGAACCAACCAAAACCAAAGCGCCCCCATGGTAGTTCGTTATGAGGATACCGCCTATCAAGCCCATGGGAACTATGGCATTCAATATAGCCTAACCCTAGACTTATCCAATCCCACCAATACCCCTAAAACCGTAGTCCTCACCATGGAAACCCCCCTCAAAAGTAATGAACTCACCGACGGGGGAGTGCAATTTTTCGAGGAACCTCCCAGCCGGGTATTTTTCAGAGGAACAGTGCGTTTCCGCTATACTGATGATTCGGGAACTACAGTTAGCCGATACTTTCACCTAGTCCAAAACCGAGGACAAAAGGGGGAACCTTTGATTGAATTAGACATTCAACCCCGAACACGGCGACAGGTGGAATTTGACTTTCTGTATCCCCCAGACGCGAGTCCGCCCCAAGTGTTAACGATTAAAACATTAGATTAATCACGATTATGCCTTGGTTTGCCAAAATTGAAACCGGAATTGTCGAAAAGGCGGTTTTTGATCAATATGTCCCCGCCCATATCGAGTATGTCAAGCAGTTGGCTGCTAAAGGACATCAAGCGCGCAGCGGCTATTGGGTCCGGCGAGGTGGCGGAATGTTGCTTTTTGAGGCTGAGTCTATGGCCGCCGCCCAAGCTATTGTGGCTGATGACCCTCTGGTGGTTAATAATTGCGTGACTTACGAAATTTTTGAGTGGTGTGTGGTTGCACCGTGAATTTCTGTGTTATAATAAATTTTGTGGCCTGGACCTATGCGGTCAGAACGCCTAAATCTTGTCAGGACCGGAAGGTAGCAGCAACACGGGATGCTTCTGATAGGCGTGGAATCCGGGTCACTCCCATTTTTAACTTCCCCTAATTATTGCCTGGAGAGTTTTTCCCTATGCCCGGTTTTGGAGATTTAGTCCAAAAAGCAGTTTACCTTGGGGTTGGTTTGGCTTCCTACGCCGGGGAAAAGGCGGGGAATAAACTGGCTGAGTTACAGGTAGAAGCCCAAAAATTAGCAGATGAACTGGTGAAACGTGGCGAAATGACGACGGAAGAAGCCCGCCGTTTTGTTGACGATGCTCTCCGACAAGCACAAGAACCAGGCGCTGATTATAATCCTACACCACCTCAGTCGGCGCAACCTCGTCGCATCGAAATTATTGATGATGAGGAAGAAGCGCCGGCGAGTGATGATAATATTGAAGACTTGCGCGATCAGGTTGATAAACTCAAGGATGAGTTGCGTAATTTGGAAAATGATTGATTTAATTTATCCAGAAGTGCGATCGCTCTGTGTAAGATGGGTTTATCCTTGACACGGCAAAAATTCGGGAGTTTGGTAGCTCCGTCTTTTTAAAGCGGGGCGGAAAAACGACTCGGCGGCTTTAGCCG
>NZ_JBIMLI010000145.1:0-12280 GCF_051859755.1 Limnospira sp. | reverse complement strand
AGTTATAGGTATGCTTAGGCATTCAGATCCTGATGAGATTTGACCAATATCAGGGTTAGCTATTAGATAAATTTAACGGATTTTGGCTGATGCTGGTGGGGGAGTAATTCCCCATTGGTTTAGGCGTTTATCTATATTTTGGAGGATGGTAAAATCTCCGGCGGGGAGGGGATGACTCGAACTGCCTAAATAACCATTTGGCGGCGCTTCCTGGGATTCTAGGAAGCTGAAAGCCTGCCGAAAAGCCGGGGGGGTGGCTGTTATCGGTGCGTCAAAATGGCAGGGAATAATCCGGTTAAAATTCCACTCGCAAACACGATCCGCCCAGGCGAGGGTCAGTTGTGGCGAACGATTCAAGATCAGGGTTTGCAGAATGGGAGCCACTAATATATTGCCGTCTCTTCGGAGGGTGTTAAAGGCTTCTTCCCAGCCCGATCGCCACTGGAAGGGAAATAAACCAAAATAGGCTTTTCGAGAGCGATCGCTTGCTTTTAAAGCATCACTGAGAGCTTGCTTGAATGGCACTGGCTCTAATGTATCTGGTTGGAAATACAGGGAAAATAGGGTGATTCGCTGCCATCCTTTTTGGCGGGTGGTCGGGTGATCTGCCACGGTTTGAAAGGCATTATCTCGCGCGTGGAATAACAGAGGATAGGCATCTAGTTCCACTATGGCTGGGGGTTGTTCGGGAATAGAAATTATCGTATCTGTCAGTAATAAAGTTTGCGATCGCCAATGGAAAAATGCCACTTCCTCAAAGGTTCCTAATCCCAAATCAATCGGGCCTAAAATCGCATAACTAAACTCGCGGGAAAACGGAGTCTCAGAACAATCTGCTGGTAAAATATGGGTACGTTTCGGCGGTAAACCTAACCAACTTAGGGGTAATTTTAACGGATAACTCCATTGATCTGGAGCCACAAAAACCTGAGCTTTCGGAAACTTCCGCGCAAAGGGACCGACAAACACTTTATGCTCAAGACCGGAGGTGGTGGGGAGGATAATATAGCGCACCTCTCCATATTCAGCTACTAACTCATTCACCAGTCTAATACATTCAGGAGTAGGAGCCACAGGAGCATAAACTAATAATCCCCCCATATCCAACCGAATGACGGTCATGCGAATGGGAACCACCACATACAGAATACCTTGGACCTGTTCAAAAGTCCAAATGCGATCGCTGACTACTTCCCGGCGAATAGTCCGACGCTGACTAAATGGGTAGAGGGGGACTAAGGGCCACCATGGCCAACGCCAGTCTGAAGAGTGACTGAGGGGGTTAGGGTGTTCCGGTTGACTTTCCACTGGTATTACGGTTCATAGCACTTATTAGAGGTTATCAGAAACCTGGTTTCTAGGGGAAAATTAGATAATACTCAATCATGATAACTAAGCGATCGCCCTACCAATGTCCACAGCCGCCGATATCCTTATCCTCTCCAACGGTCCGGGAGAACTAACTACCTGGGTGCGACCAGTCCTAGAAGCTATTAGATCTCAAAATAGCCATCTGGATCTGAGAACCTCCCTGATTCTATCACCTTGTCCTAACGCTACCGGTAACGAAGTAGAAATCGGGCGATCGCTTTTAGCCATTGACCGCATTCAGGGTCCCCAACACTTCTGGAAATTTTTACTCTCAGGAAAAACTGCCCAAAATTGGGATTGGCGAGAAAAGGGTTTAGTCTTATTTTTGGGCGGCGACCAAGCCTTTACCCCGATTATTGCCCGCCGCCTGGCATATCAAAGTATAGTTTACGCAGAATGGGATATCCGTTGGTGGCGATGGATTGACAAATTTGCCGTCATGAAACCCGAAACCATTAGCCGTATACCTCACTTATACGCCTCAAAATGCACTGTTATAGGCGACTTGATGGCTGATGTTTCCCCCCCCACCCAGGAGCCAATCCAGCCTTACTCGCTGCTACAGCCACCTCTGACCGAACTTATCGCTCTGCTTCCTGGCTCGAAAATGGCTAAACTGGTTCAGGGTGTGCCTTTGACTTTGGCGATCGCTCAATATATCCACCAGCGCCGCCCTCAAACTCAATTTATCATTCCTGTCGCTCCCACGGTCGAGGTCTCTACCATTGCACAACTGGCTAATCCTGAATATAACCCCATCCTTAGTTATTTCCCCGGTGTGGCGGCGGATCTCCAACAGATAGGTGATCAATTTATCCTACAAACCAAAACTGGCTTAAACGTGAGTCTGTATACTCAAAACCCCGCTTATCCCCTACTTTCCCGCTGCTGTTTCGCTGTCACCACCGTGGGGGCTAATACTGCGGAATTGGGTGCTTTAGCTATACCTATGGTGGTTTTGCTTCCTAGTTATCAACTTGATGCTATGCGTGCGTGGGATGGTATCCCAGGGATTTTAGCCAATTTACCTGGTGTTGGTGGCTTCCTGGCTAAGGGAATTAATAGCCTAGCACTATCGTATATACAACGTACTGGTAAATTATTGGCTTGGCCGAATATTTGGGCCGGTTCCGAAATCGTCCCGGAATTTTTGGGGAGGCTACAACCAGAATTTATTGGCGATCGCATTTTGGAATATTTGCAAAACCCCCACCGTCTCCAAACTATTCGCGATCGCTTGCGACAAGTCCGGGGACAACCTGGAGCCTCTCAAAAATTGGCTAATATGGTACTTGAAACCTTGTCACAATAGTTGGTAAATTGGGATAAATTAGTATCTATATCAGCAACAGGAGATAGGTTAATATGGGATATGCCATTGACGTTAATCAGGATAATTTTCAGGCAGAAGTTATTGATAAGTCTTGGGAAACATTGGTGATGGTCGATTTTTTTGCTACCTGGTGCGGCCCTTGTCAAATCAT
This sequence comes from Limnospira sp., assembly GCF_051859755.1. NCBI lineage: Bacteria > Bacillati > Cyanobacteriota > Cyanophyceae > Oscillatoriales > Sirenicapillariaceae > Limnospira > Limnospira sp. The sequence goes on along the minus strand of NZ_JBIMLI010000145.1, from coordinate 9,425 downwards.
GAAACCCATACTAGAGCGACTGACCACCGAATACGATTTTATCTTAGCCAAGGTCGATGTAGATCAGAATCCTGAATTAGCTAGTCAATATGGTATTCAGGGAGTTCCTGATGTTCGTATGGTTACCAAAGGAGAGGTTAAACCTGGTTTTGTGGGGGCGATCGCTGAACCGCAACTGCGGGAATTGTTGGCGGGGTTTAACCTTAAATCAGAGTTAGAAAATGGATTGTCCGCTATTGACAATGCTACTCATTCCGGTAATCTCAAACAAGCTAAAAATTTGTTTGATTTTTTGTTTGAGAAATATCCCAATCATCCCGAACTAATTATTAAAGCTGCTCAGTTTCTCATTGCCGTTAATGAAATTGAAGCCGCCCAAAAAATGTTGGCAACTATTAGACCCGATAACCGAGAGTTTCATGCTAAGGCGCGTGCTGTCGAAAAATTGATTGAATTTCGAGTCGCTGCTGAAAACCCTGGAGAAACCGAAATAGAACAGCTTTATGCTCAAGCCTGCCAGCATATCATTAATGAGGAATATGATGCGGGTCTTTCATTATTTCTAAAGATTGTCGGCATTAGTCGTAAATATCGCGAAGATGGCGCTAGAAAAGCTATGATCGCAGTGTTTGACCTTCTCGGACCAGATCATCCACTTATCCCTCAGTATCGTAAGCAGCTTATGCTACAATTGTATTGATGGTGCTGGATAGGCTATCAACAGTTAAAGCAGTCAGGGTGTCCAAAAATAGCCAAATAGTGAGGAGTAGTAATTAATTGATTCACGGGTGAGGTGGTAACTGGTTAGGCAGCTATCCTAAATTGTTAATAATTACCTTCGTGATGATCTATGAATAAAACACTAGCTATTCTGGGAGAATTGAGCGATCGTGACCTGGACTGGATTATTGCTAATGGTCAGCAACAGCAACTTGAGTCTGGCATGGTTTTAATTACAGAAGGTCAGCTAATTGAAGCCCTTTATATCGTTCTTGATGGTACATTGGTGGCATCAGTAGCCGCCTTGGGAAATCGAGAAGTGGCTACACTGGGTATAGGAGAAGTTATCGGAGAAATGTCTTTTGTTGATGGTCGTATGCCTTCAGCAACAGTTAGCGCCAAAGAACCTTGTTTAGTCTTATCGGTTCCTCGTGAAAAATTATCAGAAAAATTGGAGTGGGATGCTTTGTTTTCTCTGAGATTTTATCGAGCAGTAAGTAAGTTTTTGTCCTATCGTCTCCGAAATACTGTGACCCAGTTTGGTCAACAAAAACCATTACCTTCTGAAACTAATAGTTCTACCACAGAAATTGAGCAATCTCTCGATGAGGACGGATATCGGTTTCGGGAAATTATACAACGTCTGCGAGGTGAATATGTAGTGCCAACCTAAACGGGATGCCTAAGACCCATGGAGAAACTTGGCGATCGCCCTAGGTAGAATTTGAACAAGATCCGGTTTTGGGTTAAAATATTAAAAGCGGATTTAGTCAAGAGTGCTTCCATAATGACAGAGCAGATCAACGAAAAACTCTCCACTCCCAAAAGCCTAGAGGCGATGAAGCGATTCGCCGAACAGTATGCTAAACGAACTGGAACCTATTTTTGTGCGGAACCTTCAGTGACAGCCGTAGTGATTGAAGGACTTGCCAAGCATAAGGATGATTTAGGTTCTCCCCTATGTCCCTGCCGCCACTATGAAGATAAAGAGGCAGAGGTCAAAGATGCTTTCTGGAATTGTCCTTGCATCCCTATGCGGGAACGCAAAGAGTGCCATTGTATGCTTTTCTTAACCCCAGATAATGATTTTGCCGGAGATCAGCAAACCATTGAGATGGAAGTGTTAGAAGAAGCCAGAAAAAGCATGGTTTGAGCTACCATATCACCAGTAACTAGGGAACAGGTAAAAGTTATTTTACCCCCCTCTAACTCCCTCTAACTCCCCCTTATTCACAGGGGGATTATATTATTTATGTAATGTCGCGGGTTGTGCTATAGGTAAGGATAAGACAATGGTTAAAGATATTCCTCCTGAGTTTTGGCAAGGAATTAATGAGTTTAATCAAAGGGAATTTTACGCCTGCCATGATACTTTAGAAGCTATCTGGATGGAAGCCGGAGAACCCGAAAAGCGGTTTTATCAAGGCATTTTACAAATTGCTGTTTCTCTGTATCATCTCAGTAATGATAATTGGCAAGGAGCAGTTATTTTGATGGGGGAAGGAATTTCTCGCCTGGGTTACTATCAGCCGAGTTATTTTGATATTAATGTCGAGAAATTAGTGACGGAAACGGCGACCCTATTAAAGGCTTTGCAAGAATCAGGTAAGGAAAATGTGCAGGATTTTAGAGAAGGTTTGGAAAACCATAAAACTGGGATTTTGCCAACCATTGAAATTTTAGATACTACGTCTTTATAGGTTGAGCGTAATGGATTGAAAAACCACTTGGACAACAGCAAGCTGCTCTCAGGAAGATTCTGTTGACTATCAGAAAGAAACTGACGTAATACTGGTTGCCATACACGGTAAAATCAGAAAATATCCCGCCATTAGCTTGGATTTTTCCAGAGATTGTGTCAAAGTGAATCGGGAAATTAGGTTGTAGGGTAATATGACAAAACTCCGGGTTGCACTGTTATTTGGTGGATGTTCGGGAGAGCATGAGGTGTCCATTACCTCGGCTAAGGCGATCGCCAATGCACTCTCTATAGACCCAAACCCCAGTAAATATGAGGTAGTCCCCATATATATAGAAAAAAATGGGGTGTGGCATAGAGGGACCGAGGCGGAAGCGGTTTTAGAGTCGGGTCAACCCCTAACAGTGACAGGGGAAGTGATACCAAGCGATCGCATTCCTGACCCCGCCACTGTAAAGGATATAGACCTTTGGTTTCCCATTCTTCACGGTCCTAATGGGGAAGATGGCACAGTTCAGGGTATGTTAACCTTAATGCAAGTGCCTTATGTGGGTTCGGGAGTTCTCGGTTCTGCGGTTGGTATGGATAAAATCGCCATGAAAATGGCTTTTTCTCAGGCGGGAATTCCGCAAGTGCGTTATCAAGCAGTGCGGCGTAGTCAAGTATGGTCTAACCCCTGTATTTTCCCGAAATTATGCGATGACCTTGATGCGGCTTTGGGTTATCCCTGCTTTGTGAAACCTGCTAATTTAGGGTCTTCTGTTGGCATTTCCAAAGTGCGATCGCGTCAGGAACTCGAAGCGGCTTTAGATGCTGCGGCTACCTATGATCGGCGAATTATTGTGGAAGCAGGAGTCGAAGCCAGAGAACTAGAATGTGCTGTTTTAGGCAATGATTATCCGAAAGCGTCCGTGGTGGGAGAAATTAGCTATAACAGCGATTTCTACGACTACGAAACTAAGTATACTGATGGCAAAGCTAATCTGATGATTCCAGCGCCTATTGATACAGCGATCGCTTCTAAAGTCCGAGATATGGCGATCGAAGCCTTCCTCGCCGTCGATGCTGCTGGACTAGCGCGGGTAGATTTCTTCTATATCGAAAAAACCGGAGAAGTCTTGCTGAATGAAATCAACACCCTCCCCGGTTTTACCGCTTTAAGTATGTATCCGCAACTGTGGTCAGCCACAGGAATCAGCTTTCCAGAATTGGTAAATCAACTCATTGAATTAGCCCTAGAAAGGCATACCCAAGCCGCTGAAGCCCGCTAATTTACTGCCCAAATACCCCCCATAAATCTGCCTTGAAAGACCTGGTAAGGTGGTAATCATCCCCCCCCCTTAGCTGGGGGGGTTAGTGGTCGTTAAATCGCCGGATTCAGGGCGGAAAATCGCAATTTAGCTTAACCCTAGCCAAGCTAGTAGTCCCTGTTTGGTGAAATATTCGATCGCCAAAGTAATCACAAACCCAATCATCGCCGCGCGACCATTGAGGCGTTCCGAATAGGAGTTAAACCCAAATTTGGGTTCTTGTAAGTTGGGGGTTGTAGTTGGTTGAGGGGTTTCTGTCATTAGATGTTGAGTCCTGAGAGCATCACATTCAATTATAATATAATAATTTGTGTCTTGGCGACAGAGAACAGACAAACATAGAGGGGGAGGATAGAATAACCCATCAATAGATAGTCATTATTAGGATGATTAGATTTAACTATATCCCATCAGGTGATCAAACAAAAATCGGGAGCCAACCACACCCCCACCGCAGCCGATTAAATTAAACCACAGTCTTTTAGTCGTTGGGTGATGGTTTCCAAGTGTAGCCACCATTTACCCCCATTCATTACCCAAATGCGGGTGGGAAGGTGTCCTGTAGGAATATTCAAATTATAGCGAAAGCCGAGTGAGGGGTCGTGTCCGATAGACTTTAGCCAACCGACGCGATCGCAAAATTTCCCATAGTCTGACTCTTCCTGTAGATAAATTTGGGCTTGAATACTAAACCCAAAGCGATGATTACTATACTTAACCCATAAGTTATCTAAGATGGTCAAATCTTCACAAGGTAACTTATTCAAATCGCTATAATGTAAGTAGGGTCGTCCGCCTTTACCTAACGCGCGACATAACATAATCCAGGTTTCTCGGTCAGCTTTTCGCCATCTATGGGTCGCTAATAATTTCTGTAACTGTCCATAGTCTCCACCCCTCTCGGAAGCCAAATATTCATCATCTGGGGGTTGAGTTAAGGCGGGTATGATTCGCCCTAACATTGCCTGAAAATTATCCTTTAAATTGTCAGTTAAATTCGCAGGTTGAGATGATGGGGGGGAGGTTTTATGCTTCCTAGTTTTTGAGGCTTTATGGGCGGTTTTAGGTGGGGACTGAGGTTTGAGAACTTTCTGGGTGGGAGGGGAGGTCTTGGGGGGTGATGTGGAGATAGCCGCTAACACTTCCGCCGCCGAATTATAGCGCTGTAGGATTTGATTATTGACTAATTTATCAAGGACTTTTCCTAATTTATCGCTAACCATACGTTCGGGGGATAAAAAATCGCGCCAAACCCATTTTTCGAGGACGGTATCATATAAATCCCAGGGGGAAACTCCGGTAAGTAAATATAAACAAGTTGCGCCTAAACTATATAAATCACTAGCTGGAAATACTCGCCCGCGAGTTTGTTCTGGTGCCATAAATTCGGGGCTACCGATAATCGTTCCTGTGCGACTAATGGTGGTGGCTGTTAGTAACTTAGCCACGCCAAAATCAATTAATACTATCAGACCATTTTCGATTATTTTAGATTCGGAATTTATCGATTTTCCCGAGGGTCGAGGGGGTGGCGGCGGTAATGGTACAGGGCGATCGCGAATTGACTTTGAGGATAAATTACCTATCGCTGCACTGGTGCGAGTTTCCCCTATGGTATCTGGGTTATTAAAAGCTATAGGAGAGGGTGGTAAAGGGTGTCTAAGACGGCGACGGATGAGGTTGGCTGGCTTGATGTCTCGGTGAATAATATCGCGATCGTGAACAAATTTAAGCACTGGTAATAAATCTCGTAATATCTGCCAAATTTTGGGTTCATCAAATAATCCATCGTGTTCAAATTCTTGTAATAACGTTTTCCCCGGAATATACTCTTGAACTAATAGCAAAAGTTGATGTTCTTCAAAATAAGCTAATAGCCGGGGAATTTGAGGATGTTCCCCCAAACAATCTAAGCGCACCGCCTCTTGATTAAATAACTTGACAGCATGATTATAGCTGGCATTTTTTTCGGGAAAATCAAACTCTTTAATTACACAATGAGGATGGGATGGTCTGCTTTCATCTCTCGCCAAAAAAGTCCGACCAAATCCTCCTTGTCCAATGGGCTGTAGGGGGCGATAACGGTTGTGTAACAATAGGGAAAATCCACAACTCTGACAGTATTTTTCCTGGTCAGAATTTTGGGGTTGTAAACACTTTGGGTTAATACAATAACTCATGTTTTTGTGGGTGTTAACAGCATTTTCTAATCAGGCAATTTATCCAAATTTACGGCGGGACGGGAAAATTTCGGCTGTCGGTTATAACGCTAGTCTCAGGCGGTTTTGAGAGGCTTTGAGGGCGGACTGGGGCGATTGTCCTAATAGTGTAGCCTCGATCGCTCTACCCAAATTTTCGGAAATGCGACTATATCCCGCAATATTCGGACGAGATACCGCCCAATTCATCTGCTGTAAAAAGACATTCAAAGCTGGTTGTTTAGCCACATATTCTTGATAACGGGGGTCAAGGCGAGTTGTTAAATTAATCGGCAAATATCCGGTTCCTAAACTCCACTCCGTTTGAAATTCCGATCCGACTACATATTCGAGAAACTCTAAGGCGGCTTTTTCTCGGTCTGGGGTGGTTTTCATCACAAACAAATTTTCACCCCCAACTACCGCCGCCTGTTGATTTTCCGCCGGAATAGGAAACACTCCATAATCAATACCAATTTGGTCGAGATAACCTAAAGTCCAAGGTCCGGTAATTTGCATCGCTACCCTACCAGAAATAAAGTTATCCTGTTCATAACCTCTTTCCGGTGCGGAGAGAATTGCTGAACCATCTTCTATCAAATTTGACCAAAATTCTAAGGCGGCGATCGCCCCAGGATTAACTAAATTGGCTTCACCATTTCTGACTAATTCTCCACCCGCACTATACATAAATGGTAGCCAGGTAAATACCGTCCATTCCCCTTTACCTAGGGGTAATACTATCCCATACTTCTCCCCTGCTGCTGTCAATTTGGCGGCGGTTTCTCGGAACTCTGACCAAGTGGAAGGTATGGTCTCAATTCCGGCGGCTGCAAATAAACTCGGACGATAAAAAATGGCTGTATTATTAGTTGCCATAGGTACAGACCAAATCTGATTTTCTAATTCCATTCCTGTCCATAAAGCCGGATCAATTTCTGCCTTTACCGGGGAGTTATTTAACCAATCTTGAATCGGTTTAATGGCATCTAGTTCTACCAGTTGACCTGTAATAATTGGTGTATACCATAAAATATCTGGCGGCGCATTTCCGACTACTGCGGTTAAGATTTTCGGCATTTGTTGATCAGGTTGACCTATATAAAGCGCTTCTACCTGAATATGGGGATGGTCTTGATTAAAGCGATCGACTAACTTTTGGAAAACATCCCGGTTGGGTGGGGGATTAATTCCATGCCACAAAGTTAGGTTAATCACTCCCTCTGTTGTCGGGGGTTGAAATTGACAACCACCCACTAATATACATAAACCTAAAATTAGGACAATTTTACTCCACCATTTTAACGGGCTACTTGAACGGTGATTATCTGGAGATTTTGCCATGGTTTTATGCCTCGTTTTTGGGCTACAGTTGGGTTTGTTGTTGTACTAAATCTTCAGTCAGAGTTGCTAGTTTTTTTAAGTCCGCTTCTAATTCTCGCGCCCTTTGTTTATAGGTTTGTTTACGTTTGAGTGCCTCCCTGGCTAGGTCTTCCCGGTTTTGCTTCATGGCGTTAATTGCTACTTGATGCCAGGATTTCATTTCGGCTAAGGCTTCTTGATATTGGGGTTGAATATCATTCCACGCGGTTCTAATATCGGTTAAGGCATTATTAATTAACTGCGGTAAATTATCGTTGGGCGCTGTTCGTAAGGCTGTGGCGATCGGGTCGTTTAAATTCTCAACATTTATATGGTTGATAACTGGAATAAAATCACGAATTTGTCGGCTATCACTCACTCCGGTTACACACCAGGTGGCAAAATGTTCACAGTTATTAAATAGTAGATTATATTTGCGTTCCCCTAGCCGACTTTCTGCCCTTTGTATGGTGGTCTCGGGAATATAGCGGACTGGATAACTGCGAATATAAACTGGTTTACCTTTGCTAAAAGTTCTCAAGGATGTTCGTTCAATGGTTTCGCTGGGTTTGCGGTAATGGATAACTGTCCCGTCTCCACAGTCAATACCGTGATGTTCGTAGACTCCATCCATATTCAGAAATTCCCGGTAAACATAAATCTGATCTCCTCGCGCCATAGGACTCCACCTAACAAACCATTATCCTTCATAGTTTGACATAATTTAGTTGAGTTGACAGCGAATTGGTGATTATACCACAAACAGTGAAAACAGTCAACTGCGATCGCCTCATTTACTGGGGGATTTCCTCAACAATATACTATCAGGGAGGTGATTTAGATTCGAGGGTTAACCGTCAAGACTTGGTTAACAAGATTATACCATTAAATAAATCTTTAGTTTTGACAGGGAATCATTGTTATATAATGGGAGGAAAGGCTTTTGACATTATACTTAAACTTTTGAACAGGTCAAGGGCTGAATACGCCCATTGACAAACCATCAAAGGGCGCGAGTCCCTCAGTGAATTGATGAGGTAAGCCAGTCGGGTAATTTTGGCCAGTCCATAGAGTTTTTTGGTATATAGGCGATCGCCATAATTGGGCTGCACAAAGCTAATATTTCACTCTATTATATTATTGAATTTAACCCAGATTTCAATAAGCATCAAGGAGAATAATTATGTGTCTTAATGAAACCTCCCCAGCTACCATTCTCGCAGTGGATGATAGTCTAGTAATCCAAAAAATGGTGCGACAAACCCTAGGGGAAAATTATCGAATTTTAGTAGCCAGCAATACCCTAGAAGCCTTGGGACAATTACATCATGATTCGATTGATTTAATGTTGTTAGATATTGCTATGCCGGGTGTAGATGGCTTAGAATTATGTCGAATTATTAGGCGGACTCCCCATTTAGAAAAGTTACCGATTATCATGTTAACTGCTAGGGATACTGTCTGCGATAAAATTGAAGGGCGTTTAGCCGGCGCTACTGAATATTTAACTAAACCTTTTGACCCAGAACAACTACAAATAACTGTGCATAAAATTCTGACTGTAGCCGGACAAATGCAGTAGTTACATAGAGATACTTATCAATATATACTAAGTAATAAGTCGCCCCCAAAATGGGGGTTAAGGCGGGTTGATTAATATGGTAGGTGGTCAATGTAATTAACAGCTTTAGCCTCCCGCATCATCATATCATTATCCATTACCCTAAATCCCCCTGCCAAAAAGAACGCGATCGCGCCTTTGCGAAACTCCGGGAATTGGGTATCGATCCAGAAACCCTCTGATAATTGTGAGCAAAAGTTCCTCTCCCTCTCTGGGATTCAGATTGAGGGCGAGGGCTGATTCCACAACCGTTCTAGGGTCGCTATATAATAGGTGAATATTGATTCATCCGGGTACTGAATGATGGTTCAAACTCCTATCCCCCCTCATATCCTCTACCCCGACTCTGATGGTAAACCGATGGCGGAAAATACCCTCCAGTATGGCTGGATTGTCCGGCTAGTCAGCAACCTTAAACAACTTCTCAAGTCACAGGTAGCTTTTGTGGCGGGGGATTTACTCTGGTATCCCGTCCAGGTAGAACGTCCCCCCGCTCCCAGACAAGCCCCTGATGC
>NZ_JBIMLI010000144.1:0-12745 GCF_051859755.1 Limnospira sp. | reverse complement strand
CGAACCTCCTCGGGGAACTCCTTTAAATCCTCAAGAGAACTGCCAACCCACTCAACTGGTTTTAGTAATTCACTCATACCTCAATTATGCTACTTTTGGCAGATCATGTCAATCCCTGAATCCTGCTATATTGCACTAAAAAAAGTGATGAAGCTAAGTTTATGAAAATTAAAGCCATTATTCATCCAGCAGAAGAAGGGGGCTATTGGGCAGAAGTCCCAGCCTTTCCCGGTTGCATTACCGAAGGCGATACCTGGGAAGAGGTTACGCATAATTTATAAGATGCCGTTGAGGGTTGGCTGACTGTTGCGAATAATAGCCGGAAAAAAATAGCGCCAACAGACGAATAAAAAAAGACCCAGCAACAGAATGAAAAAAAATGATTTTGTTGAAGAAGCGATCGCGCCTGAGACTTAGAAACAGGGTTTATGTGAGAGTTTATGCATCCTAACTGACATGGCAATAGAAACCCGGTTTCTTGGCATAAGTCAGAGCGATCGCCTTCGCATAAAATAGAGTGACTTGACTTTTATCTATATGAATGAGACTGGTGGTTAGAGGCGCTGGGGTAATTATGGGCAATTAACGGGATTTGATATATTGACACTCCCCGCTCTGAAGAGACCGGGAGTGTCAAAACCCTACATCGAGAAGATCCGTAAATTAAAAATAACCAGATTAAAAGTCATGTTAGTGCTATATTTAAGGGATTTTTGTCAGTTTGATCAAGGTAGGTTATAAACATTTTTCGCCCCGACTGTTTTACTTTTGGAAAATACTCTTGAATTCTTCGTCTTGCTCTCTTTGTCGTCGCAATCTCAACAAACGATAATAAAACGCGAGTTTATTACCTATTTTGGAAATTGCCTTACTCAGTATATTGCTTTGAGGATACTCAATGGCTGTGTGTTCTTCAAAGTATATTTTCTTCTCAGTTAGTTTGGACTGACCATTGTTAATTCTTTCTTTTTCAATTTTATCTTTGAAAAACTCAAACCAGTCCGTTCTGTAAAAATCAAAGTCTAATCCCACTTTTGAGGCGGCTAAACCCATTGAATACCCTTCTCCATCGTACATTCCTTCACTTTCAAATAAGTAAGAAAGTGTTTGCCAGACTCTAAAAAATTCTACTTCTTTCCCTGATTGACGACGTAGCACAAACCAAAACTCGTGCAGCCATTGAACGTTCTCGATGTCAACCCCTATCCTCTCAGCTATTTTCTTGACAAGTTCACTGTTACGTTTATTATTTCTCTCGTCTAAATGCTTTACCAAGGCACAGCCCGCTCGAGCTGTTAATCCTGGATTCCAACTCAAATTATCAGGAACCCGACTCAAGATTCGCATATCAGCATCCATAAACATACAGGAATCAAATAGAGACAGTGATTTTTCTAATACTAATCGCTTATCATGGTAGCCCTTAACAGACTGTAAGCGGTGCTTAAATGCTAATACTGAAGGAAATCCAGAAAAATCATCTGGTTTGTCAGTTAAAATGACAAATGGTACCCCCGGAGCGTACTTTTGAATATCTTTGGCTAACTCTCTAGCGTGATCTCGGTAGCGCTTGCCGACACTTAATGTACAAAAACAATAGCTGCTAGACATGAATCCTAGGTTTTTGATTGATTTAAATGAACTTAGTTCTGTACAAAATGAACTTAGTTCTGTACAACTGGAATTAATGTATACTGCTACACATTTTATTTGTTGGAAAAACTCCCAAGACACACCCCACTTATACTATGATAACACTTGGCTCTGTCTTATGTCAACTTCTCAGATAGCTTGACGTTATAGGAAATTCTATGTACAATAAAGCCGGGAGAAGTATGAATTATTTTTTGGGAACCACAAAACATTTTTTATAAAACCATGAGATTATGTTATTACAAGCTACCAGAAGGTATTAATAATTTCGGAGATGAGCTTAACCCTTGGATCTGGAATCAACTAATTCCAGACCTAATCGATGATGATAATAGCCTAGCTTTTGTGGGAATTGGCACGCTCCTGAATGATAATTTGCACTACCGTACCCGTTGGGCACATCACAGAGTTATATTTGGGACAGGGGCAGGCTATGGTCAAGAGGTATTAAAGCTAGATGATTCCTATAAAGTCTATTGTGTGCGAGGCCCGCTTTCGGCTCAGGTTCTGGGACTCGAAAATAATCTAGCTGTTACCGACGGAGCTGCTTTGATTCGTCAGTTATTTACCAGCACCAACGAGAAAGAATATAAATTCTCGTATATGCCCCATTATGAGCTTGCTGGCCTAGGTTGGGAAACAGTTTGTAAAAATTTAGGATTTGGCTATATTGATGCTAGGTCGGACGTGGAAGAAGTTTTATCATTGATTAGCAGAACAGATGTTTTAATAACTGAAGCGATGCATGGTGCGATCGTTGCTGATGCACTTCGGGTTCCTTGGATACCGGTAGTAACTAACCCCACGATTCTATCTTTTAAATGGCAGGATTGGTGTGCCTCGATTGGAGTCGATTATAACCCTTGTTATATTTCCCGATTGTATGACCCAAAACAAAGGTTAGACTTATTGACTCCCATTCGTAAAATTAGAGATAAATACAGACAAGAACAAGCAGCTATTGCTTTAAGGAAAGTAGCAACGAGTCAATCTCCTTGCCTCAGTCAAGACTCTCGCATTGAAAGTCTAACTGAACAGCTTCAAGAAAGACTTAACATTTTCCGGGCAGATTTTCAGAATGGCTTATTTAGGAGTTAACGTTAGAATTTTGTGTTTGAGTAAACTAGCCGAAGTTAAGTTTTTAATAAGGGCATGGGCAACCAAAAATCCCGACCTAAAAAACCAACCTAGTACCACAAGGCATTTTCCGACAATTCAAGGAGTCTTTACTGGGAGAGTGGGAGAATAAAAAGGCGGTGAGGAAACAAGCAGCCATGGCATTTGAAGCGCAAAAACGTTGGCTGTACAGCCGCAATTTAGACCCGAAAATGGTGCCGCCCCCGACTATGCGCTATATGTTGATTAATTCGTTTTCCCATGCCCTAATGCGTCAACTAGCCCTAGAATGTGGATACAATGCGGCTAGTTTGCGAGAACGGATCTACTCGAAACCGCCAGAGGATGAAAAGGGTCCCCAAGCGGGGGTTTTAATCTATACGGCAGCCCCGGATAGTGAGGGAACTTTGGGGGGATTAGTTAATCTGGGTGAACCGATTACCCTCGGCTATCACATCGCCCAAGCCCTAGAGGCTATGGGTCTGTGCGCTTCTGACCCCCTTTGTGCAGATCACAAACCGGAATCGGGAAGTCCCTCTCTCCATTGGGCAGCCTGTCACGCCTGCCTATTTAGCCCTGAGACTTCTTGTGAAAGGGGTAACAAGTATTTGGATCGATCGCTACTGGTGAAAACGTTTGTCGAGAGGGATCTGCATTTCTTTCACTCCTAGGGGCTGATTTGCCTGGACTGGGCTGATTATGGATGCGAGGCTAGTCTGTCCTATTTCCCAGAAACCCAGTTTTGGGGGAGATAATACCTGATCTAGTTGGCAGCGAATATCGTCAATGCCGAATTTTTGGCTGAGGGTAGCCTGAATTTGGGAGAGTAAACGATCGCCTTGTTTTAGGTCTATATCTACTTTGAGGGTGGCTTCCACGGCATAATAACCTGGTGCGATCGCTATAATCAGCAAATCTTCGACGGCTACAATTCCCGGAAAGTTGGCGATCGCCTCTCGGACTAACTCCCGATCTACCCCCACCGGAGATATATTTAACAAAATCGCCAAACTGTGGCGGATCACAGGTAGCGAACCCAAACCCACCAACACCGACACCCCCAAACCGACGGCACCATCAGCCCAAGTACAATCTGTTAACCAAATAGCGATCGCTGCCACAATAGCGCCAACAGAACTGAGGGTATCAGCTAAGATATGAAGCAAAACCCCCCGCATATTCAGGTCCTGTTGACCATCTCGGTGCAACAGCATGATATTACAGCCATTGACCCCCAAACCAATGATCGCAACTACCAACATAGGTAAACTCAAAATGGTTTCCGGGGGATTTTGTAAATGTCGGATCGCCTCCAGACCAATGGCGATCGCCCTCCAATTGCGGATAACATATCCCCTAGACTCAGAAACCTTCTGTCAGAGTTTCTGCATCCTCACAGAGATTTTGCTATAAACCCGGTTTCTTGGCATAAGTCAGAGCGATCGCCCATGCTAGAATTATCATAGACCGTAAGGCTGAATGCAGCGTAGAAGCATTAACGTTGAGGAGAATATAACCATGTCTGCAAGAGAACAATTAATTCGTGAGATTTCCCAAATCCCGGATCCTTTAGTAACAGAAGTGTTAAACTTCTTACTCTTCATCAAAGCCAAAAATCAACAAGATGATTCGGCGGCATCAAATTCAGAAACTCAAGAAGAACCATCTTTTTTAAAGTTTATAGATAAAATTAATTCTGAAATTATCGCAGAAGAAAACACCAAGCTACCAACGGACTTCTCCAAGAATATAGACCACTATTTGTATGGATCGCCCAAGGAATAAGCATGAAAAAAATCTTGGCGGATACAGGTTATTGGATTGCCTTACTACAGTCTGTTCAGAAATCATCTGATCACCTCTCAAAGTCCCTCTCCCTCTCTGGGATCCAGATTTAGGGTGAGGGCAATATATTAAGCGACTGGTGAACAAGCTGTAAATCCCGATGACGATCTACATCCCCAAGCTAGAAACATGGCAATTTATCTAAAAAATGTGTCTATTGTCACCAGTGAAATGGTGTTTACTGAATTACTCAATGCTTTTTCGGGAAAGGGACGTTTTTATAGAGAAAAAGCTGTGATATTTATTAATTACGCCTTGGATAATTCTGAAATTCAAGTTGTCAGTCAAACCAATGAACTCTTTAAAAGCGCACTTGAGTTATATCATAGCCGACCCGATCAAGCATGGAGTCACACAGATTGCACCTCATTTAAAATTATGTAACAACAAAATATATTAGAAGCACTCGCTTATGATAAACATTTTGAACAAGCTGGATTTGTTGCTTTATTGCGTTAGGGAATTACGCGATCGCACCCTATTTTTTCCCTCTCCTTGAACCCTGAAACCGGGTTTCTTTGGTAGGAGCGATCGCCTTCCAATTGCGGATACCATATCGCCTGAGACTCAGAAACCTGGCTGATGTGAGGGTTTCTCTATCTTCCCCAAGATGTCAACTAGAAACCGGGTTGATCGGCATTTCTGTGACCAGTAACAATGGTTAGTGTCATGATAACTCGTCTGATTTAACCTCCAAACTTCGTAGGCGGTTAATAGCTGCCGCTAATTCAAAACGTCGGAACATAGCTAAATCTCCCTGGGGAAAAGGACTAATGATATCCAAACCCTTTTCATCAAGATCTGCCATAACTTGATCAAGAATTTCTGGGAGAGTTTTTACCCCATCAATGTATCTGTTTTTAGCGTAAACCATCGCCTCAGCGATCGCCTTTAATTGGTCTTTAGACACCAACTGTTCCACCGCCGATAAATCCACATCCTCCGACCCAAAACTTACCTCATCCACATCTCGCACTTTCACCCGCACATCTCGCTTTCCACGACTAGGATCAAGACTTTCTGGTAGGGGAACCCGTGGCTTAATCTTACCAAACTTTTGACCCCCTTCTGAGGTGCGACCCGTGGTATATTCAGCGGCGATCGCCTTAGCTTTTTCGGTCAATTCCACTGGCTGAAAATTATCCATAGCTATCACCGTATCAGCCACATCAAAATAGTCGCCACTTCCCCCCATCACCAGAATAGTAGACACCCCATAATCATGGTATAGTTGTTGAACCTTATCAATAAAAGGCGTAATCGGTTCCTGTTCCTTCGCAATTAAAGCCTGCATTCGGCGATCGCGAATCATAAAATTAGTCGCCGCCGTATCCTCATCTACCAGTAACACCGGAGGAGTCCGTTTTTCTCCTAAAATTAAGGCTTCCAAGGCTTCCATAATATTAGCCGCTTGGGACGTGCTACCACTAGCATTTTCCGTGGAAAAATCAGTAGTCGATCGCCCTTGGGGAAGCTGATTAATAAAAGGTGAAATATCCACCCCCGCCACACTGCGACCATCTTCGGCGCGCACTTTCACAGCAGCCGCGTCCGTCACCACAAATTCTCTGCCATCATCAGGGATATGGTTATAAACTCCCCTTTCAATAGCTTTAAGAAGAGTCGATTTTCCATGATATCCACCCCCCACAATTAGCGTAATTCCCCTAGGAATACCCAAACCCCTAATCGGTCCCGCGTTGGGTCGGTTTAGTTCAACTTCTAAGGAACCCGGAGACTGAAAAGCGATCGCATTTTCCCTCGATAAGGGGCGGTCATTCACCCCACTTTGGCGCGGTAAAATAGCATCATTAGCAATAAAAGCTACCAGGGAATGATCGCCTAATTGTTGTCGCAGACTTTCCGTATCTTCCACCGTTTCCACGTGACGCTGACAGGCTGCTTCGTCTAGGTTTTCGTATTTGAGGGCGCGATCGACAATAGCCGGAATATCCTCACATAACATAGCCACCGCTTGGCGACCCAGAATATTGCGACCCCTGGCTGGGAGTCCCACAAAAAAGCGAATTTCGATGCCTTTTTCCGACGCGGCGGCTATCGGTTTCCCCCGTTGTAGCGCCGGGTTTCCTCCTATGGTTTTCGGGGTTCGGTTAGCGACCTCCACTAAGTAGGCGGAAGTCCGCGCCAGCACTTCCTGACCAACCCTGGTAATCGCAATCATACCACTTTTACCCGTACCCCGACGACTGCTAATTTCATAAGCCGCGCGGTCAAACTGTCGGGTAAGATAGTCTCTTAGCGCCACTTCTCGGATCGGGTTTTTGTATAGTTGCGGCGGAAAATTGGCGATCGCTGGTGGAATTTGTACCCGAAATTTACTGGGGGAAGCAAAGGGATCGCCCTGGACATAATCAATAATTAGGGTAAAGTCGGGAAATTCATATTCACCCGATATATCTTTATAGGCTTTATAACCTCGGTTGTCGAGGTCTAGTAATTTTTGATGCAGATACTGTTTATTATTCATCGGCAAAGTTGACCATTCAAATATATATTATACCAGCCCTTCATGCCGCCATAATATTTTAGCAAATTCGGGGCTGTATCGTCCGCAATTTTTACCCTATTTCATCCGCATCTATATTTAGCTGTTTTTCGCCAATTTCTATATAGTTGTGATGGCCATAAATATAAGGAAATGTCCTCGCTGCAATTTTCACGAATACCGGAGGGGCCGGAAGTAGATGACTTAAACTAGCATCAAATTCGTTGTTGATTTCCCTCAACACTTTAATTTCTGTCTCTAGGGTATCTGATAATTTGTTGATTTTTGCCGATTGCTTGATTAATTTTTCCCAGATAATTTGGGCTTGGGTTTCATACATTTGAGATTGCTTGGCTCTCAGAGATGCTTGCAGATTTTTGACCTTCATTACAGCCACTTTAATATCTTGGTCAATATGCTGTAAGTTAACTGGCAGGTCAGCGATCGCTTGTTGTTCTTGGTGATGAAATTCGGTCATGGCTGCCGCTGATTTATCTTCAGGAAATATCAACTTTACCTGAAAATCTGACCGGATACGGCGGACGGCATGATATTCAGCGATCGCCTCATTTAATCTCTGATTAAGGCTATCCCATTCCTGTTTCAGTTCCCCCAGACTTTTCGCCATAATTTTACCTCTAATTTTATCGACTAATCACAGGGTTGTAAACTACTTAAAAGCACTACTATTCTATCAATAGCTTCTCGTAATTCCTGAGTTGATAAATTCGACTGATTCACTATGATAGCAAAAACCAACGGCGAATAACTCTCAGATTTTACATAACCCGCCAGAGAAGACATCCCTCTCATAGTACCAGTTTTTGCCCATACCTGACCCTGTGCTGGCGTATTTTGAAAGCGTCTTTCCAGAGTGCCACTGACCCCCGCCACCGGGATAGCATCTTGATAAATTTCCCAGTGGGGAGAGTTCCACATTACCCGCAAAGTTGCCACCAACACTTGGGGAGTAGCCAGGTTATGACGAGACAACCCAGAACCATCTCGCAGTACATATCCTGACCGACTAACCCCTAAATTATCTAGCACTTCCGCTATCATATTTAATCCCGAACTGGCTGCATCCAAACTAGGTCTTTGGACTCCCAAAGTTCTAACAATTGCCTCAGCAAATACATTGTTACTTTGCATATTTAAAGTCTTCACCAATTCCGACAATGGCGGTGATTCCACCCAGGCAACTTCCGGTTCCGAACGCTGAGAATAATTAGCCAGTATCCCCCTATTGACAGATATTTCTTGTTGTGATAATATGGTTGTGAATCCCTCCAAAAAGTTGGCGCCCGGATTAACAACAGCCGCAAAAACATTTTCTGGTTCCGCCCCAATATGCAACTGCCCAGACACCCGAATAATCGGTTCCGTAAAAGAGCGCCCAATCGCTACAAATTCAGGTTCTGTAGTGCTAACAGTCCGGGTTTGATTATCAATTTGCCAGCCGATTCCTTGTTCAGGTCTAACCCAGGTTACTCGTAAAGGTTGCCCCACATTTTCAGTCGGCCAGAGTTTTAAATCTAGGGAATTTTGATGTAAAATCAGACTATTAACCGGGGCTCCATAACCCGCTTGTACATCTTCCCATTCCCAGTTAGGATTGACAGTCATCCCCGGAAAATATCCGTCCTTAGCCACCAAGGTATCAATTTGGGAAATACCGCGATCGCGCAATTGTTGGGCTAAACTTTCCAGTTCAGTATTAGTAATGGTCGGGTCACCTCTTCCGACAATATAAACATTGCCATTGCCACTACTATAAACAGAAGTACGGATGCGAAAATCTGGCCCTAGTGTTTCTATACTCGCCACCGTAGTTAAGAGTTTAATCGTCGAGGCGGGGAGAAAAAAACGCTCCGAGTCCAGACTATATAAAACTTGGCCAGAGTCTAGGGACTCAACCATAATTCCCCAGCGGGAACGAGAGAATTTGGGGTCAAGGGCGATCGCATTAATTTCAGTTTCTAGTACCGCTGGACATATAGACCTAGGTTCGTTGGCCATAACCGGCACAGAGAAACTGATCAGAGTCGAAAAGAGAGCGATCGCAATTGATTTCATAGTCCTTATTTGGAGAATTGCCACACAGATGTGGAAATATATAAACTGTCAGTATTAATTTAATACATATAACCGTCGTGAAAATTTTTGTTTACCATACCCCCGAATTAACTCCTACAGACAGCATTCCCGATTGTGCGATCGTTGTTGATGTACTCCGAGCCACTACCACCATAGCCACAGCTCTGAACGCAGGGGCGGAAGCCGTGCAAGTCTTCAGCGATATCGATGAACTCATGGAAGTCAGCGAAAAATGGCCCGCCGACAAACGCCTACGAGTTGGTGAAAGGGGGGGGCAAAAAGTCGAAGGTTGTGACCTAGGTAATTCTCCCCTCAACTGTACCCCAGAAGTGGTTGAAGGTAAACGACTCTTTATGACCACCACTAACGGGACCCGCGCCCTCCAGAAGGTTCAGAATGCCCCCGTAGTAATCACATCAGCTTTAGTAAATCGCCGAACCGTCGTAGAATATCTAATGACCACCAAACCAGAAACCATCTGGATAGTAGCATCAGGTTGGGAAGGTAGCTTTTCCCTAGAAGACACCGCCTGTGCCGGAGCCATTATTAATAGCTTGTGTTCAGAAATGGGTTATCCCATAGATAACCTAGGGGGGAATGATGAGGTTTTCGGTGCTGTAGCCCTTTATTACCAATGGCAAAATCAACTATACAAACTCATGAATACCGCCAGCCATGGTCAACGTCTAGCACGTCTCGAATGCTACGACGACCTGAAATATTGCGCTGACACAGACATTGTAACCGTGCTACCCATCCAAAGCGAACCAGGGGTCTTGATTAAATCGAAAATGAAAATGCAGAGTCTTCAATATTGGATTGAACAATCCCTCCCCTTATAGGCTGTTTATTGATGGCTAAGAAAAATTCTCTGGCTATTAGATCATAAATAATTGATGAATTACTCCCCTCTCTGCCTATGGGAGAGGGGTTGAGCGTGAGGGTTGGAAGTATGCTTGATTAGGAAAGACAGGTTGATATTCTATGAGCAACAACTGAAAACCCGGCTTCCGCAAAGAAACCAGGTTTTCTGTTGTCACAATGTTTTAATTAGACTTATTGTGCATCATCAGTTTCCGACTGCTGAAAAGCCTTAGCAGTTTTCTCTTGAGCCAACTTGAGAATCAGCACGCCGAGAGGAGGCAGACACAAATCAAGGGATTGGGGATAATTATGGAACCACCACTCATCAGTCCATTTTCCGCCCAAATTACCCATATTGCTGCCACCGTATTCACCAGAATCGCTATTAAACAACTCCGTATAGAAGCCGACTTCGGGAACGCCGACGCGGTAATGGCTATGGGGTTGGGGAGTGAAATTACAAACCACTACCACAAACTCACCTGTATCCTTAGAACGGCGGATAAAAGAGACCACACTATGGCGGTTATCGCTACAATCAACCCACTGGAACCCGGCTTCCGCAAAGTCCTGGTCATAGAGAGCAGGTTCACTGCGGTAGAGAGTATTTATATCTTTAAAAAAGCGCTGAATCCCTTTGTGTGCATCAAACTGCAACATTTCCCATTCCAAGGTTCCCCAAGCATTCCACTCCTTCCATTGAGCAAACTCCATCCCCATGAAGATAGTTTTCTTACCAGGGTGAGCAAACATATAGGTAAATAAAGCGCGGACATTAGCAAATTTTTGCCAATCATCCCCTGGCATTTTACCGAGAATATTGCTTTTACCATGTACGACCTCATCATGAGACAAAGCCAACATGAAATTCTCGCTGTGGTGATACCACATACTAAAGGTAATGTTATTTTGGTGGAACTGGCGGAACCAGGGGTCCATGTGGAAATAATCCAACATATCGTGCATCCAACCCATGTTCCACTTGAGGTTAAAGCCTAAACCACCGACATAGGTTGGCCAGGAAACCATTGGCCAGGAAGTGGATTCTTCAGCAATGGAGAGGATACCAGGGAAGTAGCTAAAAATGACATGGTTAGTCTGGCGAATGAAGTCAGCAGCTTCGATATTTTCACACCCGCCATAATCGTTAGCGACCCATTCCCCATCTTCCCGACAATAGTTGAGGTAAAGCATGGAAGCGACAGCATCAACCCGAATACCATCGATGTGATACTTCTCAAACCAAAACAGAGCATTAGCTACCAGGAAGTTACGGACTTCATTACGCGAGTAATTAAATACAAGGGTTCCCCATCCTTTGTGTTCACCTTTGCGGGGGTCTCCGTGTTCGTAAAGGTGGGTTCCGTCAAAGAATGCCAACCCGTGACCGTCTTTGGGGAAGTGACCAGGTACCCAGTCCACAATTATCCCAATACCGTTTTGGTGACACTTATCTACGAAGTACATAAAATCTTCGGGAGTGCCAAACCGGGAAGTGGGAGCATAGTAGCCTGTAACCTGATAACCCCAGGACCCATCAAAGGGGTGTTCGGCAACGGGTAGAATTTCGATATGGGTAAAACCTAGTTCTTTGACGTAGGGAATCATTTGATCGGCCATTTCCCGATAGGTAAAGAACCGACTACCGGGATCCAGTTCTACGGCCTGTACAGGAGGCTCAACGGTTCCATCGGGTAATGTGTGGGGTTCAGAAAAGGGAGCGCGATTCCAAGAACCTAGGTGACATTCATAAACAGAGACGGGGTGTTCGAGAGGGTCGGTATTCCGCCGCTTCTCCATCCATTCGTCATCGTTCCACTTGTAGTTATTTAACTCAGCTACAATTGAGGCGGTTTTGGGTCGGACTTCCTGTTGGAAACCGTAGGGGTCGGATTTTTCGTAAATGTGACCCTCGAAGTTTTTGATTTCGTATTTGTAGGCTTCTCCTACACCAATTTCAGGAATAAAGAGTTCCCAGACTCCGTTACCAAATTTCCGCATTTGGTGTTTGCGACCATCCCAGTGGTTAAAGTTCCCCAGAATTGAGACGTTGCGAGCGTTGGGAGCCCAAACGGCAAAGTAGACCCCATCCACGCCATTTAAGTTCATGGGGTGAGCGCCGAGTTTTTCGTAAATACGATGGTGATTACCTTCGGTGAATAGGTGAATATCAAAATCGGTTAATTTGGGGGAACGGAAAGCATAGGGGTCGTGGGTGACGCGCTCGTGTTCCCCTTCCTTGAAGCGCAGTTTATAGTTTTTCAGTTCGGGAATATCAATAACACACTCGAAGAAGTGGGGGTTATGAACGGAGTACATGGGGTACTCTTTCCGTTCTTCGGGTAGTACAACCCATGCTGCATCAGCGGTGGGGAGATAGGCTCGCACGGCCCATAGGCTTTTTCCATCTTTCTCAATTTGATGGGGGCCTAGGACTTCAAAGGGGTCGTGGTGATGGTTCCAAACAATCTTGTCAATCTGATCTAATGCTATGGTCATGGATATCAAACGCTCTACAACAAAAAGATTACTAGAGTTAACACTGATACATTTACGCGACATTTTTCCGGTTGTTCCCGGACAATGCGACGATAGCACTATTACCCGTTAAGATAACAGAGGCGGTATCCCGCAAAGCTTTTAGAAAGATTCCAAAAGCACCGT
>NZ_JBIMLI010000143.1:0-13000 GCF_051859755.1 Limnospira sp. | reverse complement strand
GTGAAACCCAACAGGGGTGAGATGGTGGTGTGGGGTGGCGTTCGGACCCCCCAACCTACTCAAATAGGCGATCGCTCCGAATAGTAGGTTGGGTGAAACCCAACAGGGGTGAGATGGTGGTGTGGGGTGGCGTTCGGACCCCCCAACCTACTCAAATAGGCGATCGCTCTGGGTACGGTGAGATGGTGGCGTTGGGTTCCGTTCCTCCACCCAACCTACTTAAAATAGGCTCTAAAAATCCCAGGTTTTTCTCTTGACAAATACCGGAACTTGACTTATTATTAAAGAATGGGAAACCGTGCCGACATATATAATGGTTTGGGGAGGGGTTCAGTCTCTCCCGGTAAAATTACCTGAAAGAGAGACGGAATTAACTAGCTAAGACCAGTTCTTTTTGGCGGGTTTAATGTGAGGGACTCCTAATCGAAAATATGTAGGTGCTACTGGTTCAATATCGGGGTCAAAACCACCTACTTGATTAGTCCTGAGCATCCATAAATCAGCCCCTAATTGCAGAAAAATCATGGCGATTTGGTCGTGAACCCAACGAGGTAGAAGAGTTCGCCAACTAGACAAAGCCTTAATCAGAGTGTCGCGGGGTTTTTCGACAGTCAAATCACCTAATTTGGGGGCATTAAATCGCCAGTCTGGGCGTACCTTTCCCATGGGGGTTAAATAATGTTCGAGGGTATTCAGTAAATCGCCTAACTGTTGGAAACGGAGAGTTTGCTCATGATTAGGGTGTTCTCGCATCCATTTAATGATGAGGGGATTTAATTCTAACTCGGCTAAAATTTGCCGCAAAGAGGAATATAAGGCTTGGCTAGAGTCCTGACAACAGGAATTAACGGGACTCACAAAAGTAGTTCCGGTTCCGTCTCCGACACGATAACGCGCAGCCATAATATCTAATTCCTGAATAACGGCATTTAGGGGGGAGAATTTGATGCCATCAAAATCATAATCTTCGGTGAGGGGGCTAAACTTAATTAGAGTTTCGCATAATGGTCGCACACCCAACCATCCCCATTGACGATCGCCTCCATAATGTTCCCAAGCATTCGCCCCAGAAATAATACCATCAGTATTATTAGTATAAATTTGTCGGTACTCGATCGCAAAACGTAACTCCCCCGTTAAAGGGTCTCGTTTCACCGTAGCTACCCCGAAAGCAAAATGCCCAAAATAGATTTTCATTGATGCTAATTCGGCTTTCTTTCCGCCAATACCGCCAAACAGGTGCATCATCAAAGCGCGATCGCCTTCTCGCCATTGAGAAATCGCCATATGATCATCTTCACCCTCATTGTGCGGAGATAATAACACATTTTTCATCTGCCCCTTTTCCGCCTTTAAATTACTCAAATAATCACGCCTAAAGTAATCCAAGCATGGTGTCAGACCGTGAATCACCCGTTGAGGGGAGAGGCGGAACATTTCCCTAGGTGCGATCGCCTGTACCGTAAACCGACCTTGCTTATTTCTCGCCCCATAAATATACCATCCTCCGCTGTTAACCGGAGACTCTTCCACCCCCTGATTATTAAAAGAATAAACCCCATTACGATTAGGGATTACCGTCGGCATATAAACTATCTCCTCATACCCATCAAAATCCCCTGTAGACGGGTTAAAATGCCGAACTTGAAACAGGTCATTGCCCAAGTTTTTAACAAACCTTACCACCCCATAAAACCGCCCGGAAATTTGCATCGGTTCCCGTTGAATATACACCACCGGAACACCCTCCCCAGTATCCTTAATTACCACCGGTTCACGAAGTGCCACAATCATATCATCATCAGGTCTCGCCCCCGCCAAAGACTCCAAAGGATCGACATTTTCCCAACCATCAAGTCGGTGAGGATGAACCTTTCCCTGTCGTTGACTAAGCCGCGCTTGATCAGAGAAATTCACATCCATTTTTAACAATTTCGAGTAGTTTTGCACCCACTGTTCATCACTCCAGCGCAAAATTACTACCTGTCCGATGCGATGTTGATTTTCCGGGTCAGCATGATAAATTTCCAGCCGCACCCCTTTCAGGGTTTCCCGTTCATCTTTACTTGGTAAAATTAACCGACCTATCCAAGTATAATTGGGGTGATATAACTCGGGATTTAACCTTTGTTGAATTGGATAATAACCCACCTGATTAAATAACCCCTGCTTGTAGCGTTCATATTCGCTAATGGTGATAAACTTCTGCGGGTCTAATCCGGTGATTTCCCAATTTTGACAGAGAATACCTGTAATAATTTGCACCGTCTGTTCCAGGTGCGTCCGTCCGTCCGGTAACAGCGCATCCCCCATGGGTCCATCATCGCCATTATGACCTACTGGACCCAAAGAAATCAAGATAATTCTGCCCCGTCTTTTGGCACAATTCCAATTAGAAAGAACGGAAATCGGCCAGCGTCCTGAAAACATAATCGGACCGAGTTTTTCCACATTATCTTTTTCCCCCACTAGGTGATAGAGTCTTTGAATCGCCATAGCCCCGGTATTCCCACTAATTACCCCCGCTAAAGAAATCACCTCAATGGGGGCATTAATATTGTATTTCAGGAAGCTAACCGCACCCATAGACATCTGACCACCCCCACTGTAACCAATCAGGGTAATCGGTTTACCACTACCGAGGGGATAGCCAAAGCTAATTAGACTATTATAAATGACTTGGGCTAATCCTTGGTTTTGAATCGGACCATAACGGGGGTCGGCGGCGATCGCTACAGAAACTACATTGCGGAAATTGATAATAAAAGCGATCGGGTTAGCCGGATTTTTTAGGGATATTGATTCAATGATTTGCCAAATAAACGATAGGGGACGGTCTGAGGTTAGGGGTTTATTGGTGACACTATAAGGCATGATTCCTTTGACGATGAGAATATCATCAGGTAAGGACTCAGCTACCTTATCCAACATATTTTCAACTTGGGGGAGGTATTCATGGGAACCTTGATTGATACCGTCTAGGTACATTACATAACGGGAAATACTGTTGGGGTTCTCGATTTCTTTGACCGGGGTTCCTGTATATTTCAGGGTGCGATCGCCATACCATCCCGCCCACCAACTTAGGGCTTCTAGGGGAGTTAGGAATATCGAAAAGAATAGCGCGATCAAGCCAATAGTCGTCAGGTCGATCGCTAATTGCAAAGTTTGTTCTAACGCATTGTACCAACGACTAAACCAACCTGGGGACTGGGAGGAAATTAACACAAACACGAAAAACCCCGTTAATCCTAATGCGATCAATTGGATCGCCCGGTTGCGTTTGATGGTTTCTGGACTGTGGCGGGTCGCAGCATCCAGTATTACTTCATTACCCACATCATCGATGCTTTCGATATTACCTGATATCACCATTTGTGTGAGTTTTTGGCGATCGGTTACTACCTCGGTTCCCGCCACTAGGTTAGTTAACTTTTGACCCAGAATCATTAACGGACTGCCGATCGTTCGTTGTAAAATCTGCAATAGTACCCAGCCTAACCCTACCGACGAAAAAGTAGCCCAGGTGTCAAAATTGGTTACTGCTTTAATCGCCGTTACTTCCGCTAGTAATGACCAAATCGACAGAAATACACCAATGGGAACGCCAAAATAGGGAAGACCCACTATGAATCGTAAAATTTGCGGCGCGTAGCTTAATCCTAGCGTCGTAATCGTTGCTTGTAGGTTAAGTCCGCTATTAAATATCGCATTGTGGACTAGCCAAATACTCGCCGCCCAAAACCAAAACGTGAACACAAACAAAATCGCGGCCATTCCTAAACTCAGCACAAATCGGAAGGGTCGGACTCGGTTAATAAATAAAACAATCGATTGACCTATCGCCTGGGAGACTCCCGCCACCAACACTATTGTTAGGGCTAGTCCTCTACCTAGGGGTAGGATATTAATTTCTACAAAAGCATCTCGGTTTAGGGACAGCGCCCCTAAGATTAGATGCCACCACTGATCAAATGCCGTTTCCATAGTGATTTATACTGCCTAGACTTAAAGCGATCGCATCATTGTGTCGTTTTTGATTGAACTCGCTATGATATCAATATTGAAATTTCTTAACTTTTGTTTACAAAATGGAATTATCCCCAGTTAGCTTTGGCAATACCAAGGCATGGCTCAAGAAGCATATACTATTTGGCAATGAACCTAACCCAGAATTGGTCGCTATTCTGACCGTGTACTTTGTGCAAGGTATTCTGGGCCTCTCCCGTCTCGCCGTTAGCTTCTTCCTCAAAGATGATTTGGGTATGAGTCCCGCCGAAACCGCCGCCCTATTCGGAATAGTCTCTATTCCCTGGGTGATTAAACCCCTATTCGGCTTTATGTCCGACGGGTTGCCAATTTTTGGATATCGCCGCCGACCCTATTTAATCCTATCCGGGTTAATGGGGACTTTCTCCTGGGTTTACCTAGCTACCTTCGTTGATCATCCCATTACCGCGACAATTGCGATCGCCCTTAATTCCCTATCCGTAGCTATCAGCGATGTGATTGTAGACTCCTTAGTTGTAGAAAGGGCGCGAAACGAGTCTATCAGCAATATCGGTTCCCTTCAATCCCTCTGTTGGGCTTCCTCAGCCCTGGGGGGGTTAATTACCGCCTACCTCAGCGGCTATCTCCTGGAAATCTTTACCTCCGAAACAGTTTTCCTCATTACCGCTACCTTTCCCCTATTGGTGATGGTTGTCGCATGGGCGATCGCTGAAGATAAAATTACTAACATCTCCAATTGGCAAACCGTCAAACACCAAGTCCAACAACTGCGGGCTGCCATCACCCAAAAATCCATCTGGCTACCCACTGCCTTTATCTTCTTGTGGCAAGCTACCCCCACCGCCGACTCAGCCTTTTTCTATTTCACCACCAACGAATTAGGATTTCAACCAGAGTTTTTAGGACGAGTCCGCCTAGTTACCAGTATCGCCGCCCTCCTCGGTATTTGGTTATTTCAGCGATTCTTTAAATCTGTCCCCTTCCGTAAAATCTTCCTAGTCTCAACCCTTCTCTCCGCCGCCCTCGGTATGACCATGTTACTCCTAGTTACCCACACCAACCGCGCCCTAGGAATAGACGACCACTGGTTTAGCCTCGGAGATAGTCTCATCCTCACCGTAGCCGGAGAAATCGCCTATATGCCTGTTTTAGTCCTCGCCGCCCGCCTATGTCCCCCCGGTGTAGAAGCCACTCTTTTCGCCCTATTAATGTCCATCTCTAACCTTTCCCGACTCCTATCCCACGAGTCTGGCGCACTTCTCACCCACTTATTAGGAGTCACCGAGACTAACTTCGATAAATTATGGTTGTTAGTCATTATCACTAACTTAACTACCCTTTTACCATTACCCCTAATTCGCTGGCTACCATCTACCACCGCCGAAACTAACACCCATAACATCCATTCACCCAACCTAGAATCAACCGCAGAATTAGTCCCCGAATTAGTCACCACCGATTAATTAATAACTGGGAATCGGTAATCAATCCCCCTTTCCGACTCCCTCCCCCTCACCTAATCGGCGGGATTTATGCCTGCTATTCTCAACCTATCTTGACCTATCACACATCTTGATATATACTAAATATATCTACTAACTGATGTCTGATATCAATTAACCATAATTTCTCAGTTAATCACCTTAAACCAAATCATTGAATCATGCAAAATACCATATCTGAACCCTCCCAAAATCAACTATCATATAACCCCCAAGAATGGCAAAAAGGCTATTTGTCTCAACCCAATGAATACAACTATACCATCACCAATATTGATGGAGAAATCCCCCCAGACCTGAAAGGAACCCTATTCCGTAACGGTCCCGGTTTATTAGATATCGGTGGCTTACCCATTCATCACCCCTTTGATGGAGATGGCATGATTTCCGCTATCCGTTTTCAGGACGGACAAGCACACTATCAAAATCGCTATGTCCGCACCCAAGGCTATATAGACGAACAACAAGCCAAAACTATTCTTTATCGCGGTGTATTTGGAACCCAAAAGCCTGGCGGTTTTCTCCACAACGCCTTTGACCTGCGGATTAAAAATATTGCCAATACTCAAGTCATTTATTGGGGTGGTAAATTACTCGCCTTATGGGAAGCAGACCTACCCTATCATCTCAACCATCAAACCTTAGAAACTATTGGGCTAGATAACCTTAACGGTATCCTCGAACCCGGAGAATCTTTCGCCGCCCACCCCCGCATTGACCCCAGTTCTAAGTTTAATGGCGGTTCCCCAAGTTTAGTTAATTTTTCCATTAAACCAGGACTATCAACCACTATCCGTATTTATGAACTCGACAGCCATGGTAGCCTCCTACAAAAATACGCCCATACAGTCCCCGGATTTGCCTTTATCCATGATTTTGCCATCACCCCTAACTACTGTATTTTCTTCCAAAATCCTGTAAAATTTAATCCCCTTCCTTATCTGTTTGGACTCTGTGGCGCAGGACAATGTGTGCATTTTCAAGCTAATCAACCTACCCGCATCATTGTTATTCCTCGTGACCCCGCACAACGACAAAATATCCGACATTTTGACGCTCAATCTGGCTTTGTTTTCCATCATGCTAATGCTTTTGAACAGGAAAATAAGATTGGCGTTGATTCTATATGTTACCAATCTTTACCAGGGGTTGACCCACAAGCTAATTTTCGCGATACTGATTTTAATGCCTTAGAACCTGGTCAACTCTGGCGGTTTACCCTTGACCTCACTACCGGACAGGTTCAGCGTCAATTAATAGAATCTCGCTGTTGTGAGTTTCCTACTACTCACCCTAATTCTGTCGGTCGCCCTTACCGATATCTCTACTCCGCCGCCGCCCATAATAGCCAGGGAAATGCACCCCTTCAGGCGATTATTAAGTTTGACCTGGAAACCGGTTTGCGTCAACTTTGGACTGCCGCACCACACGGCTTTACCGGAGAACCTGTCTTTGTTCCCCGTCCTCATGCTACCTCCGAAGATGATGGCTGGTTATTGACTCTCGTTTATAATGCACAACACCATCGCTCAGATGTCGTTATTTTGGATGCGAAAAACCTTGAAAAAAATGCGATCGCTACCTTACACCTTCAACACCATATCCCCTATGGCTTACATGGGACCTTCGCCAACATTTAACTGACTTAACATTGGGGCAGCTTTTTTGTATACAATCTTCTTGCCCCCTTCTGGCTCGCCTAATGTTAACTTTTGTAAAAAAAAATTAAGTTTTGTTGCAAAAAATTTTTTTTTGGGGAGGGGGGTTGCTTTTTCGCGGCACTTGCGCTACACTTTTAATATAATGGGATGGTTGCAAAATTTTTATTTTAGGCAGTACTCCATTATTAAACTTAATACAAATATACTATCATTAATCCTGAGCCCCTGTCAACCCCTTTAACAAAAATTGTCGGCTGATGAATTTACCAAATGCTCAATCTGTCTCAGAATTTGACCGCCAGATGATGCGTAATTGTCTAAATCTGGCAAAGGAAGGGCTAGGAAAAACGGCACCAAATCCCCTAGTAGGTTGTGTGATTGTCCGTGATGACCAAATTATCGGGGAGGGATTTCACCCCGGACCAGGACAACCCCATGCAGAAATTTTCGCCTTGCGGTCTGCGGGAGAATTAGCCAGGGGAGCGACAGTATATGTGAACCTAGAACCGTGTAACCATTACGGAAGAACTCCCCCCTGTAGCGAAGCGTTAATTAAAGCAGGAGTTGCTAAAGTAGTGGCGGGAATGGTGGATCCGAATCCTCTGGTAGGTGGACAGGGAATTGCTAAACTGCGCCAAGCCGGAATAGAAGTAATTGTGGGAGTAGAAGAATCAGCCTGTTTAAAATTAAACGAAGCATTTGTTCATCGGATTATTTATAAACAAACCTTTGGTATATTGAAATACGCCATGACCCTGGATGGGAAAATAGCCACAGATACAGGTCATAGTGCTTGGGTAACAGGTGCGATCGCTCGCCAGGAAGTCCACCGTCTACGGGTCGCCTGTGATGCGGTAATTGTGGGGGGAAATACGGTCAGGCGAGATAATCCTCACTTAACCACCCACGGTCAAGGGGAACCCAACCCGTTGCGGGTAGTCATGAGTCGTAGTTTAGATTTACCATCATCAGCGCGACTGTGGGACACTTCCGAGGCTGCTACCATAGTTTTTACAGAAGTTGGTTCCCGTCCCGATTTCCAAGAACACTTGCGGAAAAAGGGGGTAGAGGTGCTGGAATTTGCACCATTGACACCCGCTAAAGTTATGTCATATTTCTATGAGCGTCAATTTTTGTCCGTGCTATGGGAATGTGGGGGTCGTCTAGCCTCTGAAGCCATAACTCAGGGGTGCGTTCACAAGATTTTGGCGTTTATTGCTCCTAAAATTATTGGTGGACAGGCTGCACCCTCTCCGGTCGGTAATTTAGGCTTTAGTCAAATGACTGAAGCCTTATCCCTAGAAGCAGTAAGCCTGCGAGCGATCGGTTCAGATTACCTAATTGAGGGTTATTTGTCGAATGGCTGGTCTGGAGCCTTACCAGAGGCTTTTCAATTCCAGACTACAGGGAGTAAAGCCCTATGAATGAGGTGGTTATTTTAGGCTTGATGGTCAGCAGCCTCGGTGTGGAAGCCGTCCTCGCTGGAAGCTGGCTATGTCAATTGCAGGATGAACAACAACAAGAATATGAAGAGGAGGAAGAAATCTTGACTCATTATGATTCCGATAATCCTAACACCACCACTATTGCATCATCTCAATCTCAGATATCCTCCCCTAATCATCAAGACTGGGAATATAAAATTGTTCGCGCTCAAAGAGATTTATTTCGGAACCCTAAAACCTTTGAAAAACTTTGTCAGGAAGAGGCGATCGCTGGTTGGGTAATGGTGGAAAAACTAGACGATCGCCGCATTCGCTTTCGTCGTCCTAGCAACTACCAACCATCCCAGTCAGATCAGGTAGCCTTGATTGACCCCTATCGGTCTTCCTATGGGTCTAGTTTTAACTTGATGGGTTTACTAACAGGTTTCGCCTTTTTAATCGCCATTATTCTCCCCGCTTATTTGGGATATATATTGGTATCAACCACCTTAAATACTCGGCTCCCAGAACTACCCATAACCCCCGAAATAACTGAAGATAATGAAAGTGAAGACATCGAAATCCCCAGATAAATCCTATAGATACCATCAGAGTTTAGCACCCCATTAAGTTTATACTTTCGATTTCTGAGAAAATGCGATAATTGGTCTATTCTGCTGTAGGATAGACCATTATTCTATAGTGTTCATCTGGTTATGACTGCAACTAAAAGCCTCGAAACCCTTGGCTGTCTTGGTCAAGTTACCTTAGAAGGTGATCTGGTACGCCTTAAAGGTTGGTCTGCTTCCTGGGGAGGTGGTCCCGTCCTGGATTTTCGTATTAATATTGGTGGCTTAGATGTTCCTGAGTTTCGGGTAGAGAAAGGGTTAATTAGTCAGGATGTCCAACAGTTATTTCCTAGTTTAGATCACGCTGACCAGGCTAGATTTTTAATTTATATCCCCCTAAGTTGGATTCAACAAACAGGTTTATTCAATAGTTTGGTAAGGCTAACTCCTATATTTGCATCGGGAGAAGGTGATGTTTTATTTGGGTTCTTGGAACCTTCGCTTCCGGTTCCCGAAAAAAGCGATCGGGTTGGGGTCGGTGGTAGTTTTAAGTTTGTGGCGGCGGACTTTTTAGGACACTTTGTTAATAAAGCCAATTTACAACCAGCAGAGGCGGTTCTTGATGCGGGTTGCGGGGTCGGTCGCATCGCTTATGGTTTGGCTTATTATCTCAACTCTCAAGCCTCTTATCACGGGTTTGATATTGTTCCCCATTGGATTGATTGGTGTCAGCAAGTGATTAGTGCTACCCGTCCTAATTTTCATTTTGAATGTGCGGATTTATACAGCGATCGCTATAATCCCACTGGCAAAACTCCCGCCGAAAATTTTGTGTTTCCCTACCCTAATAACCAATTTAATTTTGTGCTGTTAACTTCCGTTTTTACCCATTTATATGCAGCCGCCAGTCGGAATTATTTACAACAGATAGCGCGAGTGTTAAAGCCGGGTGGTAGGTGTTTATGCACGTTTTTTCTATTAAATGATGAAACCGAATCCTTGATTAAATCCGGTCGCAGTTCCCGGAATTTTGCCTATGCTGTCGGCGAAAGTTTTATCGATGATCCTGATAATCCCGAAGATGCGATCGCACATCCCGAAGCATTAGTAATGGATTGGATTAAGGATTCTGGTCTATCAGTACAACGCCAAGATTATGGGATGTGGTGTCGTCGGAGTCGTTCCGCTAGTTATCAGGATATGTTGGTGTTGTGCAAAAATTAAAGCATTTACCTCATTCTAATCTCACCAAAAACTCATAGGTAAAACCTCGGAAATTCGAGTCAAGCTCGAAAGTATAGGTTCCCGATTCCGGAATCATTCCCGTCCATTCCGTTAGGTCATCATTAGCATTAACATCATCCCCTAAAAGTTGACCATCTGGAGTGATAATATAGGGGAAAATAGAGTTTTCCGCCGTAACTGTCAGGGTTTGACCTGCTTCAGCTTCCAAGGTATAGCTATGGCTACCACCGCCAATAATTTCACCTTGGATAATAGCTGAATTACCACCCGGTAAAAATTGAATCGGTTGGCGGACATTCGGACAACTGCTATGGGTTCGGTTTTTAGCAACCCATCCCGGAACCGGATCGCTAATTTCTAGCCAACCGTCTTGCTCATTTACTACCGAAATAAAAGTATTATTGGGTAGTTGACCAACAATGTTACCTTCCTGAACTTGAGGCGCGCGCCGTACATTTAAAGGAGGGTCAGGGTCTTGGACAATTGCCATAGTAATCTCGCAGCCAGTTGTCGGGGGTCTCACCACAATTGGTGGCGACTCTATAACCCCAGGTGCTTGACTTGGCGCAC
The DNA here is from genome assembly GCF_051859755.1 of Limnospira sp. Lineage (NCBI taxonomy): Bacteria > Bacillati > Cyanobacteriota > Cyanophyceae > Oscillatoriales > Sirenicapillariaceae > Limnospira > Limnospira sp. The sequence goes on along the minus strand of NZ_JBIMLI010000143.1, from coordinate 2,018 downwards.
TAGGAACCGGGGAATCAGTAACTGTTCCTTGAGGTGAGGCGGCGGGAGTTTCCTGTGAAGATCGCCACTGAATAGCGATCGCTGCTACTATAACTGCTGTCACCAGTCCGGCTACACTGGCAACTATCAATTGCTTGGGTTTGAAGGACATGGGACAGACCTCGCTGGTAGACAAAAATCATCTTCAAAAATTGCAGAGTTCCCAATTCCAAATATATCAAAACTTACCCCCTCTTCCCCAATCCTTCAGGACTCTAACCTAAAACTTAACATGATAATTATCCCTAAAGTCATAGTTCAGTGTATTTTTAACATAACCATTATTTCCTGTCCCGATCGCAAATCCTGACTCTATTCAATGCCTAGATTAACTGGTACTCGGGTACAAGTTCCCAAACGCCATCAATTACTCACCCAAGTTAAACAGGAGGTGAGACAATATCGGCTACAGTCTCCCCATCGCCATGTTCTCACCAAGTTAGCCCAGGAAAAACCCCCCCTACGCATGAGGCGCGCTTGGGATGTGGAAGTGAAAATAGGCAGCCGCCCTAGTGTGAAATTAGCAGCTAATGCCGGAATTATTGAAGTATTCGATCACATTGATGGCCGCCTGTTGATTTTGGGGGGGACTGGTTCCGGGAAAACTACCACCCTGGTGGGACTGGCTAAGGTCTTAGTAGAGAGAGCCTTATCTGATGAACATGAACCTATGCCGATTTGGCTCAATTTATCATCTTGGCGAATTGAGCAACAGTCTATCTCCGATTGGATGGTAGAGCAAATGCACCTCAAATATGCGATCGCTCCCGAATCAGGACGCTACTGGATGGAACAACTCCAGATTCTCCCCTTATTGGATGGTTTCGATGAGGTCGAAGAACATCATCGGGAATCCTGTATTCAATATATTAATGATTTTTTAGACAGTCATCTCTCCCCCCTACATTTAGTAGTATCTAGCACCGTCAAATCCTATCATCCCTGTCAGGCAAGGTTGCAACTAAATGGTGCAATATTGTTACGTCCCTTGACTAATCGACAGATACACAAGTATTTAATGAATGCTAGAAGTCGGGAACTTTGGCATGACATCGAAGAAGAACCACAGTTATTAAAAATCGCCCAAAAGCCATTATTTTTAACAATGATGACCCTAGCTTATGAAAATATCTTAATCTCATCTTGGAAACATTTAAACACCATTGATGATCAACAAGAGTATTTATTAAAAGCCTATCTGCGCCATCAAATTTCTAGCTTACGCGATCGCCATCATAATAGTGATGCCGGAAAAAACTACAGTTCCGAACAATTCCGCCACTGGCTAACAGAACTCGCCAAACGCCTGGAAAAAGAACAAACTCAAGATTTTATCCTCGATCGCATCCCGAAAACCTGGCTACATACCCGCGAACAAGAACGGGCTTATCATCTGGGTATGAAGATAGTCGAAAGTGGGATTTGGTGGTCAATTATAGCAATCATGATCCTAGCAATCATTTGGCGATCGCTGCCATTGTTAATCGCCGCCATGACCCTAGGAATCATATTAGCCCTCACCTACCAACCGTTGAGCCTAAAATTGGCGATCGAACGCCTGATCTTGCGATTTGTCCTATGGGGAGAAGGAGATGCACCCTGGAACTATGCCCAATTTTTAAATGATGCCACCGGGTTACTGTTGCTCAGAAAAATAGGCTCACGCTACCAATTCATTCATCGCCTACTACAAAAACACCTTGGCAAAACGTGACCAGCCTTACAACACAGGACGTAACTCCTCTACCAGGGCTCGCCTCAGTAGTTGATGATGCCCTGATGTCCCTATTTAGCCCGTCTGACCCAGCCCACCAGAGCGTCTATTTGCCAGTTTTAACTTTGCTACTTGCCAAGATTGCCATCCAGTCGGACACTTAGACTTGGGAGAACTGATGCAGTCGAGAGCATGATTTAATCTCAAATTAGGTTAACATTTTACGGCAATACGGTATAATACCAAGTATGGTGCGAGACCTTCG
>NZ_JBIMLI010000142.1:0-13131 GCF_051859755.1 Limnospira sp. | reverse complement strand
TAATGGATGTAGCCGAGGCACACTAACAGACCGAGGGCTTGACCTCTTTTACACTCGCTTTTTCTCTATGCAGCCTTGAAGGTTTCTGTTTTACACTACAATTTAATATGATGACTCTGCCTCTTTCTTCATCATTAGATTGAGGCTTTGTTTTTTATTGGCATCAAAAAAGTGTCGGCTTAATACAAGCCGACTTGATATTAAATCGTCACAGGAGACTCAACATAAATATTCGGTTCTTGCATATTGTACTTAATGCCATACCGCTTGAGTCTTTCCGTCAAACTTTGATTAGTTGATGCTAGTAAACTCTTACGCAGTGAAATGGCATTTTCACTAGAACCTAAAATAAAGAATGTCACCCTAGCGCGAAGATTACCCGTTTCTCCATAATTAAATAGGGAAATCTGGGTGCTTCCGGGGTCTATACCAAAAACTGAATCGGTACATTCTTTAATGGCTTGTTCTACTAAAGCCTGTTCGCGATCGTCAAGTTGAGTGATAAAATCCAGATATAGTAAAACCATCACTTTTTTACCACGACTGATATTTTCGATCGCCAGCCTCATTAAATTAGAGTTGGGAATAATTGCCAAAGTTCCCTTAGCTGCAATCCGAATTTTAGTAGACCGTAACCCAATAGATTCTACTCTCCCATAAATACCCTCAAGATCATCACCACGTTTTGGTAGTCGGATATATTCTCCACGGACAAACGGACGATCTAAACGTAAAACTATTGTGCCTAAAATCTGTTCTAAGGTGCTTTGGGCGGCAAATGCTACCGCTAAACCACTTACTGAAGCCCCTGCTACTAATGCACCTAGGGGCAGTTGTTGACTTTGGGCAAATGCGATCGCTGCTGTAAATCCAATTAAAACATTGGCAATGGTTTCAAATACCAAAAAAGTCTCGTCAACTTCCATGCCATATTTTCGGATAATCGGAATACCATAAATCCGCACCAATTGCCTAAATAACCGGGAGGCTAACCAGGCTATACTAGCAATTAGGGCTAGACTAACAAAGGGGCGAATAAAACGATATAAAGCCCGATTTTCTTCTAACCAAATCATTGACATAGAAATCAGAGTAAAAATGCCAACCATCCTAAAAGGTTGTTGGATAGGTCGCACAAAGTTCTCGGAAATTTCTTTTCCATTGATAGGTATAGCCCGCCTAATAATATATTGTATGAGGCTAGGGGTGTATTTTCCTATTAAGCAAGATATCAATACAAAGATTATGAAAATCAGAGGCTTAGGAATAGAATATTCCTGAATAATCTCAAAAATTGCGGCATCAGGATCAATGGGGTTCCACATGATGGTATTTAGCGTTTTAACTGTAATTAGACTGTGATGGGTGAATCAACGTAAATATTTTGATCTTCGATATCAAAGGCGATTCCGTATTGCTGTAAATTCATGCTAATGTCTTGACTGGCTAGATCGAGCATCTGACGGCGCAGTTCTAAGTTATTACGATTAGCACCTAATATAAAGAAGGTTACTTGGGCTTGAGTTTTGTTTTCTCCGGTGATTGGCTGTAAATTCTTAAAGCTAACATCAGTGCCTCTAGGGTCAATACCAAAGGTGTTTTTAGTGCTTTCTAAAATCACTTGACGGATGAGAGCTTGTTCCTCAGAGTCAATGGCAGAATGAAAGGTTAATCCTAGGATGGATATAATTTTTCTGGCTCCGGTATAGTTTTCTATACTGAGTTGAGTTAGGGAACTATTAGGGACTATAACTATGGTTCCTTTTCCTGATGTGCGAATTTTGGTCGATCGCAATCCCAAAGATTCTACCCGCCCGAAAGTCCCATCAGGTAAACCGATATAATCATCAACGACAAACGGGCGATCCAGATACAGAACAATTCCCCCTAGAATTTGGCTGAGGGTATTTTGAGCTGCAAAAGCGACAGCCAAACCACCTACCCCTAAACTAGCAATTAATCCGACAATATTAATTTGGTGAGTCTGAGCAAATACAACAATTGCGACTAGAATAATTACGCAGTTGGCTAGAATTTTGCCTACCAATAAAAACTCACTGTTAATATTGCGACCTTGTTTTGAGGCTACGTCAATAATATATAAGTCAAAAAATCTCTTAAATATTTGAGAAGCCAACCAACTGAGCAGAATAGTTAGGGATAAACTGATGATAACTTCTAGGAAACCCAGATAAATTATGAAGGGAGAATTAAGCCATAAAATTTCAATGATTACCAACAATACAGCCACAGCGGCAGGGATTTTATAAGATGATAAAATCTTGGAATAACTAGATATGCGTTCTTCAGGAATAAACTTAGCGATCGCCATTCGCCATAGTTTCGGTAGTAGCCATAAACCCATCAAAGCGGAGATTAACCCCAACAGTACCAATACCAATTTCAGTAGAGGATTAAACCCCAAAACGATCGCATCTGATGTTGTTTCAACCATAAACCATTCAACTCTCAACCATAACCAGGACTCGTTGAGAAGATATCAAGGCATCCATTAGTGGTGAATGTGTGTATCAGACATCGCCATCACCCGTTAACCCGTTAACCCGCAATCCTTTACCAGAACCAGACTCAACCAGAGTACCTGATCTAATTATAAAGGGCGATCGCACCTAGCGCCATCCATCTCCAGGCATAAATTCTTCTCAGCACCATCTGCCCAAGCTACAATATGCTAAGATCAAGAATTGTGTAAATTTAACCAACCGTAAAATTCTCAACTATGGCTCTGACACAACAAGATAAGCAAAAAATCATGGCCGAGCATCAAGCTCACGAAACAGACACCGGATCTTCCGATCTACAGGTAGCCATGCTCACCGAAAGAATTAACCGACTCAGCCAACACCTCAAAGCCAATAAGCATGATCACGCTTCCCGTCGTGGCCTTCTCCAGATTATCGGACGCAGAAAAAGATTATTAGCCTATATTAATAAACAGGATCAGCAACGCTATCGCGAACTGATCACCCGTTTGGGAATCCGGGGCTAAATCCGATAGCAGATTTACCCAATCGTACCAAATTCCTGTCAACCCACCCACAGCACTCACAATCTACCATGTCCTCCGATCGCCCCCGCCAACCACTTCCCTTTGAACCGAAAAAAACCCGCAAAAAGCAGGCTGAAAGTAGCAAACCAGCCGCCTCAGACCAGGGAAAATCGGATAAATCGGCTTCGCCCAAGGTAGCTAAAACCCCAAAAACTAGCCGCACATCGGACACCTCTGCGCCGCGCCGTCAACCTAGACGGGAAGATATGACTATTCCGGAAGTAGTCAGTCAGCGGATGGTGTCCCGGATGGTGGTTTTATCCGGTATTCCTCTGTTAATGGCTATATCTACCTTTGTGGGCAGTTATTTTATTGTCACCAATGAGATATTCCCCCTACCCAACACAGCAGTCTTGCTGGTGAGTCTGGGGTGCTTTGGCTTGAGTGTGGTGGGTCTTAGCTACGGAGTTCTCTCGGCTTCCTGGGACGAAAACCTAAGTGGGAGTTTCCTCGGCTGGCAGGAATTTAAGATCAACCTAGGGCGGGCGATAGAGGCTTGGAAAGAAAGTCGCCAGCCAAGTTCACCCAAAAATTAAAAAAGCCTACAGGAATTCCCTTACCCGAAAAGGTAGGGGATGAAAAGAATTTAAAGCGTAAACAACAGCAACTATCCCGAAAGCAGAAAGGGTCTAATAGCCTTAATAAAGCCGGAACCAAGAAAGTCGCTAGAGTTTACGGTAAAATCACTAACTGTCGTGAGGATTTTATACACAAGCGATCGCGTAGGATAGTAGGCGAAAACCAAGTCATTGTGACGGAGAATCTAAATGTCAAAGACATGATGAAAAACCACTGTCTGGCTGACCTTGAAAAAGTGGGATGGGGAATGTTTATGACTATGCTTAAATACGCGGAAAATGATGGTTAAAGTTTATCAAGAAGTTGATAGGTTTTTCCTTCAGATAAAACTTGTGATGTGGGCTTAAATCAGGTGGGTAGTTTACGGCTTGACATCAGGGAATAGACTTGTGAAAATTGCCAAACCAAACAGGATAGAGATATTCACTGAGCGATTTCTCTCAGAGATGAGGGGCTACGAGTTTTTACCTGTGGGACGCGGGGCAAAGCTGATCGTCAGACTGTTGGTGATTAGAGGGGGATTCACTGGTAATAACCAGATATTTCGGGAAATATTTTTCTAAGTATGGTAGTCTATTGAGTAGAGAGTTAAGCAATAGCCAAAGATGGTTTGCTGAAGCATCAAGTAGCTGACTATAGCTATATTGTAGTGAGCAGTTGAATAGACCACCAGAATGGACTCAACAATAGCGCTTTTAACCTAACTGTTAAAGGCTCTTAGAGTGACACATCATCTGGCGTGATTACTTCACTTCAGATGGTGCCCTACTCAGAAACTTCCGGCTCTGGCCAGATTTTTCGGGGTTAAATGTATCTGTAAGTCATAGTAGTAGAGGACCAAAGACATCTACTACTGTGCTGGTCTCTGGGTAAGAATCCGGCGCTGTATGCTTGCGTAGCGCGTAGGGACAGTTGACATTAGGTCTGTACCCTTTATTAGCCACTCAAAAATGGTGGCTGCGACAATTTTGTGAGGTTTACATGATTATTGTAATGAAAGTTGGCTCTCCAGAAGCCGAAATCGAACGTCTTAGTGATGAACTCCGCAGCGGTTGGGGTTTAACACCAGAAAAAATCGTCGGAAAACATAAAGTTGTAATTGGGCTAGTAGGAGAAACAGCAGGTCTTGATCCCCTACAACTCCAGGAAATTAGCCCATTTATTGAACAGGTGTTACGAGTCGAAAAACCCTACAAACGTGCTAGTCGGGAATTTCGTCACGGCGAGTCCAGTGATGTAGCTGTTACCACTCCCAGTGGAATAGTTCACTTTGGCGAAAATCGTCCCCTAGTGGTGGTGGCGGGTCCCTGTTCGGTAGAAAATGAACAAATGATCGTGGAGACGGCGCTGCGGGTGAAAGCTGCTGGGGCGAAGTTCTTACGCGGTGGCGCATTTAAACCTCGCACGTCTCCATACGCTTTCCAAGGTCATGGAGAAAGCGCTCTGAACCTTTTAGCTGCTGCGCGTGAAGCGTCAGGACTGGGAGTGATTACGGAGTTAATGGACGCAGACGACTTAGAAAAGTTGTCTGAGGTGGCGGATGTGATCCAAATTGGCGCTCGTAATATGCAGAATTTCTCGCTGCTGAAAAAAGTAGGGGCTCAGGATAAACCAGTATTGCTGAAGCGGGGTATGTCTGCGACTATTGAAGAATGGCTAATGGCCGCAGAATATATCTTAGCGGCGGGTAACCCGAATGTGATTCTGTGTGAACGGGGAATCCGCACTTTCGATCGCCAATATACCCGCAATACCCTTGATTTGTCGGTAATTCCGGTATTGCGATCGCTCACTCACTTACCAATTATGATTGACCCGAGCCACGGCACGGGATTTGCGGAGCACGTTCCATCTATGGCTAGAGCGGCGATCGCCGCCGGGACAGACTCCCTGATGATCGAAGTTCACCCCAACCCAGCCAAAGCCATGTCAGATGGTCCCCAATCCCTGACTCCGGCAGATTTTGATCAACTAATGCAAGACCTATCGGTTATTGGTAAATCGGTTAATCGCTGGTCGGAGAAGTCAGTTGCAGTCCCCGCCTAGTCTAATAAAGGTTTAACCACCATATAAGTCTCAAATGCACGGGTTAAGGCTCGTGCATTATTTATTAGTCTGTATGGGAGGAATCACTATTTTTAATCAGCATATCCACCTGATGGGTGACATTTTTAAGTAGCTGGTACAGCAGAGGCAAATTTTCCGATGAGAGATTAGCGGAATTACAATGTCCTTGCAAGTCATTAAGTTTCCTTTGCAATTGTTGAGCCAGACGCAAAGCATCCAAACTCAATTTTGATAGTTGTTGCTGTTGATAAAACTTTAAAGCCGCTCCTCGTAATACCTGTAAATTAGCTTCCTCGCCATAATTCCCAGGAACCAATCGCAGCCGCAACAGCAGATGAGTATTATAATAAATCCGCTCAATTTCTATCTGTTTGGGTTGGGAAATTGGTAGCATAGGCAGTTTCACCAACCGCTTTAACTCATTAATCACCCATTGAAACTGCGATGGTTCTAAATTATCAATAACAGACTTGAGAATACCATTTTGGCTCCATAAAATCCGTCCTTTGGATTCTTGCCTCTCAAAATACAGTCGGCCAATACCCTCCAACAACACCCTAGCTAGTAACTCTTCCAATAACTTGGGTGGTGGTAACTTGGCCAGTCGCTCTATGGGACTACTGAGGTATTCGGGACGAAGATCCAGCTTAGGTAACATTTCATTAATCTTTGAGGCTGGAGGTTGTTTAGCCTTTGGTAGTCTTGGGGAATCTGGCGGGGATGTTTCCCCGGAGGCTAATGGTTCATCGGGAGGGGTAGGAGAGTTATCTAAAGGAGTTTTTTCGGTGGTGGGTTTTTCGCTATGGTACAAATAAGCAGTCAGAATGGAGCGATGGCTCTCAGCCGAAATCGGCTGACTGACAACAGAGCAATTTAGATATGCTAATATCTGGTGGGCATAATTTATGGCTAATTCATCATCAGGATCGACCATACCTAAGTAAAGGGTATTATCCTTGAGAGATATGGGCAAAATCCGATGATGAAGACAGACTTCAAAAGGCAAAATACTATCAACTAATGGAAAAATCTGTCCAGCATCTAAATATTCCATTTCGCCTGTTTCCGAATTTGTTAACATGAGCCAACTTGACAATAGTAACTATCTTTGGTTTCCTGAAAATTTAACTTAAACCGGCAATTATTAATGATTCTAGTTTGTGGATTTACTGTGTCACGGTTTTTACTGTCAGGTACAAAACTTGACGGGATTTGATATTTATTAGCACACCCATACCCCAATCATAGCACGCTTGGCGATCGCCATTTTCTTGTTTAAACCCCTAGGTAAGTTATTGAGAGTTATGTTCAGAACATTTCTGTCACCGGCCCTCAGTCCCATGATATTACTATCATTATTATCAATACTACTGCCTTATAGTAGTATGGCTGCCACTACTACCCCAGGAGTAGATGTGGCAAAAACGGGAATTTCCCCAAAATTTGCCACGGCCTATCATGTCAGCGATTGGCTACAATATTCTCCTAGTCAACTAGAATTAGTTATTCGCTTAGGAGAACGTCGGGTTTATGTCATGAACAACGCGCGTGTTGTCACTAGCTATCCCATAGCCATTGGTAGAAACGGATGGGAAACCCCCATCGGCCACTATCAGGTTATTCAAATGATCGAAGACCCAACCTGGGAACATCCTCTAAATGGAGATATTATCCCCCCAGGTCGAGATAACCCCCTTGGTAGTCACTGGATTGGATTTTGGACTGATGGCACTAACTACATAGGTTTTCATGGCACCCCCAATGAAGAAACGGTCGGACAAGCCGTTTCCCATGGTTGCGTTCGTATGTTTAACCGGGATGTGTTAGCACTATTTAACAAAGTGCAACTGGGAACTCCCGTCATTGTTGAACCCTAGATTGAGATGAGGATTGGTCATCTATGGAAAAAAATCCCAGGAGACTCTAATATGTCTCCTGTTTTCGCGCTCAGTAGAAAATCGACACCTAATGCGACTAAAATAGACAAATTGCCCGAAATCCTCGAATGCTAACTCAGAAAACCCCTAAACCCCTCCGTTGGCAGCGCAGCAAATACTCACCCCTCACCCGACAGATTGATGTTTTTTCTGCCGCTGGGACGTTTCTGTTCTATTTGTGGTGGGATCGGCTTTGGGGAAATAATGCCTCTGCCACTAAACAAAAGCGGGCAAAATGGTTAATTCAAACCATGCTTGACCTGGGGCCAACATTTATTAAAATTGGACAAGCGCTTTCCACCCGTGCTGATATTCTGCCCTTAGAATATGTGGCGGAGTTAGAAAAACTCCAGGATAAAGTACCTCCTTTTAGTGCCGATCGCGCTGTAGCTATTATTGAGTCAGAATTGGGTAACTCTTTATTTAGCCTTTATCGTGAGTTTAATGAGCGTCCCCTAGCCGCCGCCAGTCTCGGACAAGTTCATCGGGCTAAATTGCATACAGGAGAACAGGTCATAGTTAAGGTTCAACGCCCAGGACTTAAAGAACTTTTTGATCTGGATATGCAAGCCGTCCGTCGTGTGATGCGCTTCTGTCAACGTTCCTTTGCTTGGGCAAGACTCTATGATCTCGATGCTATATATAATGAATTTTTCATGATTTTATATCAGGAAATTGATTATATTAAAGAAGGTAAAAACGCCGATAGATTTCGAGATAATTTTGATAACTATTCGGGAATTATTGTTCCTAAAGTTTACTGGGAATATACCACCCATAAAGTTTTAACTTTGGAATATTTGCCGGGGATTAAGGTTGATGACCGGAAAACTCTACAAGCCTGCGGTGTTGACATTAAACGAGTTAATCAATTAGGGATTTGTTGCTATCTTAAACAGATTTTACAGGATGGCTTTTTTCAAGCAGACCCCCACCCCGGAAATATTGCTGTTAGTTCTAATGGTAGTCTGATTTTCTACGATTTCGGGATGATGGCTGAAATCAAGGCTTTGGCTAAGGATCAGATGATCCGCAGCTTTTTTGCAGTGATGCGAAAAGATGTGGATGTGGTGATTGATACTCTGATTGATATTGGTTTAGTTGAACCGATGTCTGATATGACTCCGGTGCGGCGCTTGATCAGGTTTTTGTTAGATGAATTTACGGAAAAACCTATTGATTTTCAAGCATTTAATGTGATTAAAGATGAGCTTTATATAATGTTTGAACAGCAGCCTTTTCGCCTACCTGCTGAGATGACATTTTTACTGAAATCTTTAACTACTTTAGACGGAGTAGCCCGCGCCCTAGACCCGGAATATAATTTGGTAGACTGCGCTCAACCTTTTATTAAAAGTGTTACTGTTTCTAAGCAGGAACGGGGTAGTTTAGTGGGAGAGTTGACTAAACAGGCGCGAGATTTTATCAATTTTAAATTCAACCAACCTAGCCGCGCTGAGTTATTTATTAGTCGCCTAGAACAACGCATTGAGGAAGGGGAAATTAAGTTTAGGGTTCGTTCGATTGAAAGCGATCGCGCTTTGAAACGGGTTAATTTTGCCCTCAAAACTTTGATTCATGGTTGTTGGTCAGGATTTACTCTGATTTCGGGAATACTATTAATAATTGCTGGTAAAAATGGCTGGGCTGTTTTTTTCCTAGTCATCGCTGGGGTGGGGGTGGTAATATTTTTGCGATCGCTTCTCAACCTCTCCATTCGTGAACGCCTAGACCGCATGGCGGAACAGTAACAGCCTAGCCTCCTCAGTCATCCCTGTTAGAGATTCCTTATTCTTAATTAATGATCCAGACTAGAGAGATTTATTGACGTTGTAGTAAAATGGCGGTTTGCCAATAATAGGCTTCTTGGCGAATTTCAATGACTTGAAAAAACGGTTGTACCATCTTACAGAAATAATCGAGGTCATAAAAAACGAGCGATCGCGTATCTCGACCCAAAGTAAACATAGCAAAATCCGACTTACTATATTCATCATATTTTTGTAAACATTCAGCCCTTTTATCTGGCGGCCAAACATTATTATTAGATAACCACTTTTCCTTAAAGTCTTTAATTAGATTCATCAGATGCTGTTCTTGGATAGTAATATAAGCCATACCACCAGGACTAATAATCCGACGAAGTTCTAATAACCAAGCCTCAGCCAAATCGTCAATATGGGTAAAAACTGAACCCGCATAAATCAAATCAAAATATCGATCCTCAAAGGGTAAATGAGGATTAGTGGTACAGGTCAAAAAGTGAAAAGGAGGCCTCATATATTGCTTACACCAGTTAATGCAGTCAGCATTAATATCAGCCCCCCAAATTTCGCAGGTATTAGCTTGATCGCTTAAAAATCTCATCATTCTTCCAGACGCACAACCAAAGTCTAATATCCGGCTTCCTGGGTTTAAAGAAAACTTAGCTTTTTCTAGGGATTCTAACAGTAGGCGAATTTGAATTTTACCAGATTCAAGATAGTAGTCCTCCCCCCTGTCTGCAAATACTAGCATCAGGGGACGTGGAGGGACAGGAAACTGCCAGGTTTTGGTTTTATAGTCTTGTTGTGGGGGGGTAGGTTTAGGCATCATGTAGGATACTGAATCCCCTGATTTTGGGTAATATTTGAGCCAATCAATAGGTTCAAGATTATGGGAAATTTGAGGCGCTTTTGATTCCAGATCATCGGATTTTTTTTGCAGTTCTTGTAGTTTATTCTGTGCGGTTGTAAAATCTGGCTTTAGTTCCAAAACTTTTTGAAAATAAGCGATCGCTTCATCAACCCTTTTAACTTTCTGTAAACACTTAGCCAATTTATAGTAAGTTTGAGGGGAATTGGGGTTCAGTTTGATGGCGCTTTGGTAAACCGGAATCGCCTGGTCAAATCGCTTGAGATAGACTAAGGTATCAGCTAAATTACTATGAGTCCAGAAAAAATTAGGGTTAATTTCAGCAGCTTTTTGATAAACGGGAACCGCATCCGACCAGCGTTTAAGGTGTCTGAGTGCATCTCCCAAATGATTATAAGCCCAACAAAAGTTAGGGTCAATTTCTATAGCCTTTTGATAAACGGTAACCGCCTCCGACCATCTTTCAAGTTGAATTAAAGCCTCACCCCAATTATTATAAGTCCAGAAAAAAGTCGAGTTAATCTGAGATGCTTTTTGATAAACAGAAGCAGCATCTTCCCATTGTTCTTGTTGACTGAGAGCTTGTCCTAGGTTATTATAAGCCCAGAAAAAGTTAGGGTCTAGTTGAATAGCCTGCTGACAGACTGGAACAGCATCTTCCCAGCGTTCAAGTTTAATAAAAATCCCACCCAAACTATTATAAGACCAGGAATCTTCGGGATTAAGTTTAATAGCTTGTTGATAAGCACCGATCGCCTCTTCTAATCTACCAGCTTTCACCAGAAGATTACCCCATTTTTGGTAAGCATCAGCCCAACTGGGGACCAAGACAGTAACTTGACGATAACAGGTGATCGCCTCTTCAAGTTTATTTTCCGCCACACAAGTATTCGCCTGCTGATATAGTTGCTTAACAGCAGCTTGAATTTTTTGGCTAAAAGTTGGTTCAGCATTAGGTTGAGGGGTATCTTGAGACATGAAAACCTCCATAAATGCTCTTCAAGGTCAATTCTATCAGCCTTCTGGACTTCTGGGTGAGATTTCCCCAGGGACAGATCAGAACAATTGTATTGTGATCATATTTCCGTGATAGTCTGTCAAAGTCCGCAAGCCTCCACACTTAAAAATAAATGTTCCAGCAGCCATAGAGTTCTATCCCACTCTCGACCAGCCATCACACTCAAGGCGGGTAGATGACCTTCGGGGGCTTTCAGAGAAAATGATAACTGATCATAGTCTTTGACATATATATCATCTGATGGGTGGCGATCGCACCATCCCACCCGTTGAGCAAATTCAGATGTGTTTTGGTTAACCTGTTCCCAAATCCGCCTTTGAACCCCAAAGCCAAAGCGACCGCGACTAGCCTGTTCCCAAACTTGATTAATTTCCCTTAACTCTCGACAGGGAAAAGTAGCTATTTGTGCGGTACTAAAACACCCAGCCTGACTACCGACAATTTCCAGCATTAACCGAGAAGTTTCAGCATCAGCCTCCCGCCATTTTCCGGCTTTCATGAGATCCTGTAACTTTTGATAAGGATTCAGTTTAGGGGTAACTTTGGGGGGAGGTGGGGGAGTGGCAGCGTGGGTATATTTTTGGGTGATCGGTGGAACAATGCGCTGATAGTTCTGGGTAGGTATAGGTTGATACTGATAGGGATAGGGCTGTTTAAGAATTTGTAGCACTTCTTGAGCCGACTGATAGCGATCGCGAACAAAATCCCGGGTTAAGCGGTCCAAAACCTCTGCTAACTGTCGGGGGACAGAAACATTAGCTGGTAAACGTTCTCGCCATACCCAACGCCCTTCCATAGCATCATAGAGGTCATCTCTACCATCTTCTGAGGGTAAACACCCAGTCAGCAAACGCAAACAAGTCACCCCTAAACTATACAAATCACTAGCGGGGTAGACCTGACCTCGTAACTGTTCCATAGGTATATATCCAGGTGTCCCGACAGTAGTTCCCTGTCCCACCGTGGTAGTTCCCGTCACCTGTTTAGAGACACCAAAATCAATCAGGATTAACTGATTATCGCGGCTACGGCGCATGATATTTTCTGGTTTGATGTCACGGTGAATTATATTGCGGTTGTGGATAATCTGGAGGATCTCAAGCAATTCAGACAAAATTTGATAAATCTGATCAGGATTAAAATGTCCCTTTTGCTGTAACTCCTGCAACAGATTCTGTCCATCAATATATTCTTGCACCAAATAAAGTCGCCTATCCTGTTCAAAATAGGCAATCAACCCCGGAATTTGGGGATGTTCCCCTAACTCATATAACCGCTGGGCTTCTTGTTTAAATAATTCTGTGGCTTTTTGTCGCGCTGCTGTTCCCTGAACTTGGGGCATAAATTGCTTAATCACACAGGGATCATTCATCCGATCAACATCTTTGGCTTCATAGGTGCGACTGAACCCCCCGTATCCCAATTGTCGAATTACGCGATAGCGGTTTCGGAACAATGGCAGCAAAATCGGCGCCCCACAGCTTTGACAAAATCGATAACCCTCATTATTAAATGGGTTAGGGCAACTTGGGTTGCAACAGTACAGCATCTCCAGGGTTGAACGAGTTTGCTCTATTGTCTCATGTTTCTCGATCTACCCTGGTGGCTGATGAAGCTCACCCCACCTGCCTTGGGCAGGTGGGGGTGTCGGTGCTAACCTCGAACTGTGCTAGTCCACAGGTCACACAAACAAGCCCAGCTTCTAGGCGAACCTCGAGAACTTTGGATCGAGGGTTCCTCACTGTCCTTACTGATACATTTACGCGACATTTTTCCGGTTGTTCCCGGACAATGCAACGATAGCACTATTACCCGTTAAGGTAACA
>NZ_JBIMLI010000141.1:10314-13161 GCF_051859755.1 Limnospira sp. | reverse complement strand
GAGGGGCAACCATACCCCTCCACCCCGCAAGGGGGTGCTGGCGGCGGTCAGCCGCTTGAGTCGGTTTTCCTCTCCGCTATAAATCACGGAGCTTCCAACCCTCCCAGGAGTTTTACGTGAAAAGCGACTCGTCGGAATTATTACCGTTGATGATATCTTGGATATCCTCGAGAAGGAAACCACCAAAGATATCTACGCCTTGGGTGGCTTACAGGCGGACGGAGATAACTATTTTCAGATCAGTTTACTCACCGTAGCCCGCCGCCGGGTCGTCTGGCTGTTAGTCTTGTTAGTGACCAATAGTATTACCGCCTCTATTCTCAAGACCCAGAGAGAGATTCTCCAAGACGTGGTAGCCTTATCCTTTTTTATTCCCCTGTTGACCGGAACTGGGGGAAATGTCGGCGCTCAGTCTTCCACGGTCGTAATTCGGGGGATGAATACTGATGAAATTTGGTCTTTGGGATCTTTCCAGGTAATTCGGCGGGAGGCGATCGCCGGTGCTGTACTGGGTGTCATTTTGGGGACCTTGGCGACTATATGGGCTAGTGTATTTATTGTCCCCGGTCAAATAGCAGTGGCGATCGCAGTTGGTATTAGTTTATTGGCCATTTCCCTGTTGGCTTCTGTGGCCGGTTCCGCTTTGCCTTTTTTGTTCCGGTCGCTCAAATTAGACCCGGCTTTGATGTCTGCGCCGTCTATTACCACCGCCGTTGATGTCTTGGGGGTGTTAATATATTTGAATTTAGCTCGGATGATTTTGCCAAGTAATAGTCTCAATTAACAGAATGTTGCATTACCGTAATCTACTAGAAATAGCTGAATATGTCGGTTTGGCGGTCACTGTGGTGGGAACTGTCGCCACTTTCACCGGCCGATCGCTATTATATGGCGGCATTCCTCTCTTGATTTTTATAGCTATTGGTCTAGTTAACCGCTATCTGTTAAAGCAATATCTGCGATCGCTTACTTTCAATGTCAAAGCTAACGTTGACTTGAACACTCAGGCGATCGAACAGTTAAATCATATTGCTCAGGCTAATGCTGTTTCTGCTAATATCAACACCCTCAAATCTACCGCTAATTTAGACATGGCGGCGCTGACCGATAATTTAACTACCCTTAATGGGACTCTCCAGAATATTTTAGAGCGCCAAAATGCCCTCGAACAGGCGATCGATGCTATTCAGGGAGAGTTGGAATTGGTTGTGCGAAAGTTTCAGCAGCGACCTGAGTTAGAACAGGTCGAGAATTTAACCCATGTCATTGTCGATTTACAGCAGTTTATCAATCAACTACCCCAGTGGGGAGCCCTTCAACAGCAACAGTTAAATGAGTTACAGGAAAGAGTTTCTGGGGCGATCGCTGATTTACCTCGACAGGTTGAAGTCGCCATCAGCGATCGCTTGGATAATTCCACTTAGAATCTCAATCAGGATTTGATGTGCTTGATCAACAATTGAGTGATCGCCTGAAGTTCTTTTTTGTTAAAAGTCTTCAGTAACACCTTCACCACTTCCTTCGGATCTGCTGGTATCGTAATTTCCTTAGCAGTCGCCGGGACTCTCCCTTGGCTACTTCCCAGTTTAACTAGAGCATCACTAGGCGCTATAGCATCAGCTTTTCCCGCTTCCAGGAGTTTCGCCGCCTGCTGAAGTTCCTTAATTACCGTATTTTTCAGAACCGGGAAAGGAGCCTTGGGATTAGCGATCGCGCCATGGGTAGTTTTCACTAAATTTTGCCAAGGTTCCACTCCTGGTGCAATTTTCAGCAAATGACCACACAGCCCCGCTATTTGTTTCCGTAGCGCCGGAGATTCCGGTTTGCTCAAACCCTGCAACATCGGTTTCAGAACCGCCGTCACCTTAGCCAGCGCTGACGGTACCGGTTTACTTCCCCCAGACGAAGCCGCCGCCACCGCAGGTGTTGCCTTGCCACTCATCAAATCCGCTAGATGCTTCTCCAGCATATCATACACCGGAAGGGCAGCCTTAGCAATTTTTTCCCCCATTTCCACTGATAAACCCGACGGACTTTGTGCCCTTTCAATCAGGTTCTTTAGTACCTCATAACACTTGTTTGACAGTGTAACAACCTTGCTATCAGCTTTTATGGGAGTGTCTTTAACCGACTTAAAACAATCTTCAAGTCGTTTAGAGACCTTATTAATACTGGCTAAACTCGGCATCTGTTGCGTTAACATAGCCGAGGCTCCCTTAATCGAGTGCGCCGCTCTGTACATAGTAATCATCGGTTCGCGATCGGAGTCAGCCATAATTTTTGGCAGATCCTTCAACCCCGTACTAAGTTCTTCGAGGCGTTCTCCCGCCTCTTCCATAAAGATAGCGATTATTTTTTGGTCTTGGCTCGTCGGCACGGCTGCCCTCCTATCGACAATTTAACGCCGAGCTTTATTATGAGCGGTACTGTTAACCTGGTATGTCTTAACACTACAAGTTAGAAGCCATTGCCAGACAACCCTACTCATCACTTACCCAAAATCATGGGTTTCAAGCTCCGCCCCCTTCGACCAACTCACGGCAAGCCTTCAAAGGCGACTGGCTTTCTCTCTGTTATACTATCACCTGCACAGTTTTTCCAGGTCTGACCACTATCATAGGTTGATTGTTTAATCAATTTTAAAAAATTGCCTCACCAGAATCCGCCTCAATCCTTGACAGCCACCGGAACTAATGATATAATCTTGACACCATCCTAGATGATAGTTAGTTTTGTAACTTTTTTGTTTTTCCCATAATTACCATATAAAATTGTAGGGGCGGGTTCTGCTGTCAATTTTCCATCCCTACCCGGATACTAATAAACCCGCCCCACCACCGATAATTG
>NZ_JBIMLI010000141.1:0-10216 GCF_051859755.1 Limnospira sp. | reverse complement strand
GAGGGTAATAATTATTAATTATTAATTATTAATTATTAATTGTAGGGGCGGGTTCTGCTGTCAATTTTCCATCCCTACCCGGATACTAATAAACCCGCCCCACCACCGATAATTAATCATTCAGAAACCCGGTTTCTTGACCTCTGGGGAAAAACCCGGTTTCTTGACCACGATATTCTGCATCAGATGAATAAAATTTGCCGTTGACCCGATAGGTTATCCCTCTGACGCTACGAGGGTAATAATTATTAATTATTAATTATTAATTATTAATTGTAGGGGCGGGTTCTGCTGTCAATTTTCCATCCCTACGACTATCTTAATAAACCCGCCCTCTCCGGCTGTCAATTCTCCGCCCCCACCCGGATATTAATAAACCCGCCCCACCCTTTCCGGGGTAGCACAGGCAAAATCAAAAAGCAACCCCCCTGGGAGAGGGGGGAGTTCCATTATCTAATGCGACCATCTGGCATAATTGCACCAGTTAGGATAGCACCATTTAGGATAGCGCCATTGAGGGTAGCATCGCGGAAACTAGCATCGCGCAGGTCAGCATTTTCAAGGTTAGCACCATCCAAATTAGCACCCCAAAGGTAAGCACCCCGAAGGTTAGCCCCCGTGAGGTCAGCACCTCGCAGGTTAGCCAAATTCAGGTTAGTATTGCTCAAATCCGCATTTCTCAAGTCGCATTCTTGCAAGTCAGCCTTCATCAAATTAGCCTTAATAAACTGACCCCCGCGAATATTACTACCTTGTAGGTTAGCCTGTTGTAGGTTAGCTTCATCCAAGCGAATAAACCGCATTTGGGAATCTTTGAGATTAGTCCCCTGTAGGTTAGCACCTGCCATTTTAGCGCCACTGAGTTTAATTTCACTCAGTTCTAAACTACTAAAGTCGATCGCTTCTAAAGTTAAGCCATTCAGAAAGGCTTTTTCAAGTTTAACCCCGTTTAATTGCGCTCCTCGCAAGTTAGCCCCACTCAGTCGCGCTCCCGTCAAATTAGCCCAATTTAGGTTAGCTTTTTCTAAGTTAGCCGATCGCAAATTAATCCCATTAAGATTAGCGCCACAGAGATTCACACCCGGTAAATTAGCGCGATAAAGTGTCACCCAAGACATCACCGCGCCGCTGAGTTTTGCTCCCCTTAAGTTAGCTTTATGAAGTTGCGCGCCACTCAAGTCTGCTTTAGTTAAATCAGCTTCAATTAAGCAGCTATCTCGCAGTTTCGCATAATTAAGGTTAGTACCATACAAAAAAGCCCCATTCAGGTTGGCTTCTAACATAAAGCATCGTTCCAGGTAAGCGCGAGCTAAGGATGCTTCTTTTAAATTAGAACCCGACAGGTTAGCCGCGATTAATTTAGCACCAATCAAGTTGGCTGCGGTTAAATCGATTCCACGAAAATCTCTTTCTCCCCTAAGATATCGCTCTAGGATTTCTGTTTCTTTCATGTTGAGGATCTCCTTTTTCATCACACAAGTTCTGAAACAGTCTCCGGCGATCGCTTAGTTGAGTTTCGACTGATTCAGATGCCTTAATTTGCTGCACCTATGACGATAAAAGCTACTGCTAATAATCTCTTAATATTTATTTTATCTGTACCAGACAAAATTTGTGTATTTTGTTTACAAATGTTGATTTATCCTCTGATGTCTTTGTTGATTTTTTAAGCAATTTTAAAAAATTGTTCACGCCAAGCCGCCCCTAGAATTGACAGCCACCGGAACTCATGATATCATACTTTTATATAATTGAAACTTTGCTATTTTTAGTTTGTTAAAATGTATCCATCATTTAATATAATAGCAAAGCCAGGGGCAAAAGTCAACCCCCTCTCTATCTCCCTTCTAGCGCACCATCCCAGATCGCGAGTTGCTGGCCTGGGGGCGAGCAGATTGACGGGCCAGCCCTCTGGGGAGAGAGAGGGATTTGCATGATCCATTGTTAACCCCTAGACAATTTTTGAGAAAGCGCTATAATGGCAACAAGGTCCGGCTGTGACGTTGGTGACTGCCAAAATGTTTTTTTGATCTATAACTCTAAAAACAAGGGAACCCCTTAGAATCGAGTGGCAGTATACCGGGCATTGTACCCGGAAACTTGAAGCTCGGCAGTGGTGCCCACCTGGCTCGTCCAGGTCAAAAACTGAGGTAAGACGGCGTTGCGGTTGGGCTGTTTATTAACGAAAAACGAAAAAAGCCCGAGGTCGAGAAGTAGATAACTCGAGTTTTTCGGGCTGCATTTATTTGAGTGTAACCGTTGTGCTGTTAACTAGCCTGACGAGAAGCTATTTTTTCAAAATAAGCCTGAGTTTGCTGAAGCATCTCCTCCCGACTATCATTTTCTTTGGTTTTAGTTAAAGTAGGGATGAGGTTACGAGCCTGTAGTGTCATGTGTAGCTGGAGATCAGCCACATACTCGCTAACATCTTGACGAAGGGAACAAGCTGGGTATCTATCCATATCTAAATTCAAAGTGTTTCTCGTCTCTCAATCTAAGGTGTTCGTAATCACTCATAGAGAGTATCATGCTTATGTACAAACTTGACTAACCTTGTAATGATATTTAATCTTTATGATGGGCTTCTGTGACAAACCGTTACATTGACCGCCCCTGTGTCCCTGTACCCATCTACCCTAATCCCGGATGTTCAAGACCAGAGGATCTGAAGTTACCCACGGTTAAGTCTGGGGACTTCCCCTCGAAAACAGAAAGCAAAAACTCTGGTATTGTTGATATTCAAAAAATTCTGGGTAAACTTAAATCAATTCAAGAGACCCTCACAGCAACAGCAGCATAGAATAGCTAAGTTGCTTAGTTAGATCCGGAATTATGTGGATTATGCAATGATCCATAATCCAAGTGATATTGTGCGCTGACTTGATCAAGTTAGCAAAAAGGACTTATAAGGAAAGGTATCGTTAAGATGGTAAACATTATTATTGGCACTCCAGACCCGGATTTACTGTTGGGAACCTCAGAAGATGATGAAATTCAAGGTCTAGCAGGGGACGATACCCTTTTGGGGTTTCAAGGGAATGATACGCTGTTCGCCGGTGAAGGCAATAACTTGCTATTTGGTGGACAGGGGGATGATTATTTGTTCGGCGGACCAGGTAACGATACCCTATTCGGTGAGTTAGGGGATGATGTTATCTATGGGGGGGAAGGAAACAATTTCATCCTGGGAAATGCGGGGAATGACTCTATAGTTGGCGGGTCAGGAAACGACACTATTTATGGCGGTCAGGGGTCTGACACGCTGATAGGGGGGGAGGGAGATGATCTGCTATTTGGCGATCGCGGTAATGATATTCTCTACACAGGTAGTGGTTTTAACACCTTAACCGGGGGCGCGGGGTCAGATTTATTTGTAATTGGTGTAGGGTTCAATGGCGGTCAGACCGATGTAATTACAGACTTTAGACCGGGGTTTGACCTAATTGCTTTAGCTAATGGTCTGGAATTTTCCGATCTAGAAATTGCACAGCAGGGGAATGATACCCTAATTCGCGATCGCCAAACCAGAGAGAGATTAGTGCTACTAGAAGCCACAGATAGCACCATTCTCAACAGTGGCAACTTTACCAAATCCATCACCAGCATTACCTCAGTCTTGGAATTTTGGGAAGATAGCGTCAACGCTGACGAAAATCAGTCATTATTGCAAATCCCCATCACCAGAACCGGATCTCCTCTTGATAGAGTAGGAGCAACTCTAGTAGTAGCTGGTGATAGCACCGCTGACGTGATCGCAGAAATTCCCGTAATTTTTGAACCCTTTGAAACCTTCAAAGAATTTACCGTTTCTATAGTCGATAACGATACCCCTGACGGACCGAGACCAGTTACCTTAACCCTAGCCGATCCCTCTGGGGGAGCCAGTATTGGCCAAAGGAATGAGTTGATCATTAACATCCAAGATGATGAACCCGCACCAGTACCGCCCCCGCCCCCAGAACCGACGCCGACACCCATTCCAGAGTTACCGGCGCTAAATCTGCCATCAACTTCTCAGGTGAGCCTCACTATTGAACCGGAAGCCGTAGAAGAAGATAGTGGCAACAGTTTAGTTTATACATTAACCCGCACACCAGATTCTTTGGGAGTGCCTATAGCCGTAGATTTTTCTATAGGTGGGACTGCTATTTTAGGGGAAGACTACACAGTTAGCGGAGCCGTTAGATTTGATGGCGATCGCGGAACCGCAATATTTGACCAAAACGCTACTACCACCCAATTTTTGATCACCCCCATTGCTAATGATATTTTTCAGCTAGACAGAACCATAGAAGTCGTTTTAGACGACTCAGGATTTTTGTATATCGCCGAAATCGGAGGGAATACGGCCACTGGCACTATTATAGATGATGACCCACCCCCCAGTCCCCCTTTATATGACTTCAGCGACAGTCGTTTTATAGGTGTTGAGGGAGATGATCCTAATAATCCTGAATTTGTGGAAGTCACCATTGAGCGTTCTTTCGCCACCGAGGCACCCTCACGAGTCGATGTGGCAATTACACCCATTACTGCTGAACCTGGTCGAGATTTTGAGCCCACTCCCGATCCCACCCCAGTCATGTTCGACGCGGGACAAACCAGCGCCACCGTTCAAATTGAACTAATTCCCAATACCGAACCAGACCCCACCAGAACCGCCAATTTATCCTTTACCAACTTCTTTATTGAGAGTACAGCCGGGGAAATTGAGGGGGGACAACCAGGCCGCCAGAACCCCGAGGCTACCCTAGTGATTTTGGATGATGACGGACCATTTAGCTATGAGTTCAGTCAGAGTTTGTTCACCACCCTAGAGGGTTCCGATACCAACGTCACAGAAGTTGTGACTGTTGAAAGAATTGGCAGAATTAGGGAAGCATCTTCAGTCACCGTTGAGTTAAGTGGTATTACTGCTGTTCCGGGAATAGATTTTGAGCCAGAGGAGATAACTATTAATTTCCAACCTGATCAGATTTCCCAAACTGTTCCCATCACCATTTTTGGTAATTTGGTGAGTCAACCTAATCGAAATCTTGAGTTAAGTTTGGTTCCCGCAGAAGGGGAACTGGTAGGCGAGGAGAACCCCACCGCTGAATTAATTATTATCGACGATGATGATATCCCCACCTATGATTTCAGTCGCAGTATTTTTGAGGTCTCGGAAGATGATGGTGTAACTGAGACTGTCGTGGTGGTGCGCGGTGGTAATGCCAGCAATGCATCATCTGTAACTGTGGTTTTGCAACCGGGTCCGGAAAATCCAGCTACGCCGGGAGTTGATATTGTCGAGACTGAGGTGCGGTTGGAGTTTGCGCCGGGTCAAGAAGTCGCTAGGGTTCCCCTGGAAATTGTTGATGACGAAATAGCTGAACCCACGGAGTCGATTATCTTATCTTTTGAGGATTTTGAACCGAGGGGACGCGCAGGTGTCACTCATCCTACTGCGACTTTATTGATTTTCGATAATGATTCACCCCCAACTTATGATTTTGGTCAGTCTGAATATGAGGTCGAAGAGGGGGATGAGCGAAATACCACCATGGTGGTGGAATTGTTCCGGTCCGGGGATCTGAGTTCTCCCTCTTCTGTGGATGTGGTTTTAACTGGAATTACAGCCACTGAAGGAGATGACTTTGTTGGTAGTGTGATACCAATTCAGTTTGCTCAGGGAGAAACACAAGCCCGGGTTCCTATTGAAATTCTGGGTAATACCCTGGTGCAGCCTGACCGAACACTGCAACTAGACTTAGATGATAATTTTGTGGCGATTGTGGACGGAGAGGAGCGAATCCTAGGTCAGACTGGCACTATCAATCCTAGTACGGTTTTGACGATTCTCGATGATGATATCGCCACAGTTTCCCTACAGGTGCTTACTCCCGATGCTGTGCAGTCTAGTCTGGATTGGGAACAAGACCCTCCGACTATCACTCGCTCTAGTAATGCGGTCTTGAGGATTAGTCGCGAACCTGATAATTTTGGGGATCTTGAGATAACTTTGGATCTGGAAGGAAATCGGATTTCTTTGGAAGATTATCAACTCGAAATTGATGGTCAAGTGATTCCCACAGACGGGGAAACGGCACAGGTGACGATTCCTGATGGTGAAAGTAGAATTGAACTGGAGTTGGTGCCGCTTGATGATGACCACGCGGAGGCTGATGAGTCTTTGACTTTCCGCTTGGCCGAATCTGATTTTTATATTGTTGACTCAAATGATAACCAGGGGACGTTAACTATTCTAGCTAATGGTACTGGGGTCAGGCAGTTAACTGATAGTCTTGATACGACTGAAGAAGCCTATTTTGACAGTATTGAAGGGTCTTTGCGACAGGCGGTTATCAATGCTGTGAATTTTGGTGGCACACAAAAAATTACTTTTCTTGATGAGGCAGAATCAGGAACAATTAATCTGGTGGGTGCATTACCAACTCTCAATGGAGATATTTATTTTGACGGTCCGGGAGCCAATAATTTGACGATTCAGCGTGATCCGGATTTGACTGATGAGTTTCGCCTGTTTAGGGTCAATACGGGGACGATGACTTTTGATGGGTTAAGGTTGGCTAATGGTTTGGCACCTGGAACTGACCTAGACGTTTCTGTAAGCACTACTTCTGGTAGTCGCGGCGGTGCGATCACTATTGTCTCTACTGATGCGAATGTTACTATTATCCGCAGTCTGATTGAAGGCAATGCGGCTAATAATGGAGGGGCGATCGCTAATTCGGGAATTCTGAATGTTATCGATTCCACTATTGCTGATAATCAGGCTGTTAATGGTGGTGGCATCATTATTATTGATGGAGAGGTTAATGTTACCAACAGCACTATTGCTAATAACTCGGCTCAAATCGGCGGCGGGATTTTTAACTCTGTTGCTGATCTGACTTTGACCAACAGTACCATTGTTGATAATACAGCGATCGCCAGTGGTGGCGGTGTCCGCAACATTGGTGGTAGTGCTAGTCTCCAAAATACTTTGATTACTAATAATACCGCTCCCTTCGGTCCTGATGCCGCAGCGGCTCCTGAATTTGCCTTTAACAGTGGTGGGGGTAATTTGATTGGAGATGGCAGTGATGCCTCTGGCTTAACTGATGGGGTAAATGGTGATATAATCGGCAGCGCAGATGACCCTGTGGATGCTCTCATCTCTCCCCTGGCTAATAATGGAGGACTCATCCCAACTATTGCTCTTTTGGAAAATTCACCAGCAATTAATGCCGGGAATAATACCTTTGCTGGTGGTTTTGTTAATCCCGGAGAGTTCGACAGCCGGGGTCTCGGATTCCCTCGCATTGTCAACGATACCATTGATATTGGGGCTTTTGAGTCGGAATTTTAACTAGAAAAACTGGGGATATGGGAATAGTCCATCATGGACAAATAACTCCCCTATTCCCCTCACCCTTCTCTGTGGTTAATTACCAGATTGACTATTGACATCTGATGAGACTTGACCTACAATATTATCATGGGAAAATGTGGGCGCATATATAGTGTAAAATTAACCCTCACAGATTCCGAGGATGATTAATAAACAATTGTAGGGGCGAACAATTTTCGCCCCTACTGCGGGGAAACGCTTGTGGAGAGGGCAATTAGGTCAACTATTGCACAGTGCCACTACTAGCAGCAGCCTTGGCGGCGGCGGCTTCGTCGGGGTGTATTTTTAGGCGGGTTAAGTTAATCCGACCTTTGGGGTCAATTTCGCGGACTTTCACGATGACCTCATCTCCAACAGCCACCTCATCCTCAACTTTGGGGACTCGGTATTCTGCTAATTGAGAAATGTGAATCATGCCTTCCTTTCCAGGTAGAACTTCCACAAAAGCACCAATAGGAATAATCCTGGTAACTTTCCCTACATAGACATCTCCGGCGTTTAGCTTGCGGGTCATACCCTGAACAATTTGGTAAGCGCGGGCGGCGTTTTCGCTGTCTGTAGAGGCAATGGTAACAGTGCCATCATCGTCGATGTCAATTTTAACGCCTGTTTCTTCGGTAATTCCTTTAATGGTTTTACCTCCCGGACCAATGACCAGACCGATTAAGTCTGGATCAATTTTCAATGTCAGCAGGCGAGGTGCGAAGGGAGACAGGTCAGGACGATGTTTGGGTAGGACTTCCAGCATTTTCTCGAGGATATGCAGCCGCGCGGGTTTAGCTTTGGCGATCGCATCTGCGACTACATCCAAGGACAAGCCAGTAATCTTCATGTCCATTTGTAGGGCGGTGATACCACTATCGGTACCTGCGACTTTAAAATCCATATCTCCCAAAAAGTCTTCAATCCCTTGAATATCTGTGAGGATACGAACTTCCGACCCTTCTTTAATCAAACCCATCGCCGCGCCACTCACAGGCTTGACAATGGGAACCCCAGCATCCATCAAAGCCAGAGTGGACCCACAAACGGACCCCATAGAAGTAGACCCATTAGAGGATAGCACCTCAGAGACAATCCGAATCACATAGGGGAACTGCTCTTTTGATGGTAGCACAGGCAATAAAGCCCTTTCCGCCAAAGCACCGTGACCAATTTCTCTACGTCCTGGCGATCGCATAGGTCTTGTTTCCCCCACAGAATAGGGAGGGAAATTGTAGTGGTGCATATAGCGTTTTTCATCTTGGGGGTGGAGGTCATCAAGATCTTGAGCATCTCCGGGGGTCCCCAGAGTAGCAATAGAGAGGACCTGAGTTAGACCGCGATTAAATAAACCACTACCATGGACTCGTTTTGGTAATAATCCCACCCGACAGGACACCGGACGCACCTGGTCTAAATTGCGACCATCAACCCGCACTCCCTCGGAGAGGATTTGCTGTCGCATGAGTTTTTTGGTGATGTCTTTAAAGATCATCCCCACCGCTTTAGGATTTTCGGTATTGAACAAGCTAATGGGGTCATCTTCTGGCATTAGTGCGATCGCACTGACAATTTGCTCTTCTTTGATCACATCAAGAGCAGCATCCCGTTCATCTTTGGTCAACTCAAACTGACCCAGAACCTTTTTAACTGGTTCTGTAACCCGTTCTTGGATAAATTCTATCAAAGTCGGATCTTCTGGTGGCGGTTCTTCGATCGGGTTCTCAATCCCCAATTCCTGCATAATTTCAGTTTGGGCTTTAATCAAATCCATGACCGCCTCATAACCGAAATCGATCGCCTCAATCACATCATGTTCTGGCAATTCATTAGCCCCCGCCTCCACCATGACCACACCTTGGGGCGACCCAGCCACCACCAAATCGAGGTCACCGTTTCTAATTTCCTTGTAGGTAGGATTAATAATGAAATCATCTCCCACTAATCCCACACGCACCGCCGCCATAGGTCCATAAAAAGGAATTCGCGCCAACAACACAGCCACAGAAGCACCTGTTACCGCCAGAACATCCGGTGGTACTTGCTCATCCATAGACAAAGTAGTGGCAACTATTTGAATATCATCTCTAATCCAACCGGGAATGAGAGGACGTAGGGGGCGGTCAATCAAGCGACTGGTGAGAGTAACGCGATCTGGGGGGCGACCCTCTCTCCGTAGAAATCCGCCGGGGATACGACCACCAGCATAAAGTCTTTCCTCATAATCTACTAATAGGGGCAGGAAATCAATTCCCGGTCTTCCTTCTGCACGAGTTGCTGTTACCAGAACTGATGTATCTCCTGATTCTACTAACAGGGCTCCCCCCGCCTGCGGCGCTAGTAATCCAATCTTGAGTCTAATATCCCGTCCATCAAAGGATATCGACTTATCAATTTCTTGCATCTATTTTCTCTTCCTTCCTGCTATCACAAATTCTCACCATCTTGACACCCACCTAAGCAAAAACAGGGGAACCATCCCAGGTATCCGCCTATCCAGTTTTTGTAGATGCGATCGCAATGGGTTAAAGATCTCCCCGCCCCATTATGGGGGAGTCATACCCCAGGCTGAAAATTTTTCCTGCCTATTTTTTATTTTTCAGTACCGATCGCTGCTGCCACCTTTAAAGATACATTTTCAGCTATGTTGGCACAGTTGACACATCGAGCGTGGGAGGGGTTTAATCAGTCAATCAGTAATTAGCCTAGCTGTAAGCCAGACTGTTTGTGATCATCTGATGTTTACATCAAGAGATATCAAGGGACTGATACATTTACGCGACATTTTTCCGGTTGTTCCCGGACAATGCGACGATAGCACTATTACCCGTTAAGGTAACA